>NZ_WEZF01000039.1 GCF_009177065.1 Tautonia marina | reverse complement strand
TTCGGGAATCATTCGTACGTCGCGTTGGTCCGTTCGGTGCGATCGCAAAGCTTGCAAATCGTCGAACCCGTCCCTGCTCGCGTCGTCACGATGCCTCGCACAGGTGAGAACAGGCCGCCCTTTCGAGCGGCCCGCGTCAAGGTGTGACTCACCAGCGACAAGAGCAATCATACCTCTGATTTCCCGCCGGTCAACACCCTACCGAGAATTCTTTCGAAAGCTCCTTCCCGGGACGTGAGTTCGAGCCCCTGGACGGCGGGAAACCCAGGGATTCCCCAGGGTTTAGCCTGCGTCCTGAACGATCTTTTCGCGGGGGGCCAGCAGGACCCGTTCGACCCAGGTTGTGTCGATCCGTCCCTCGGCGAAGTCCGGATTATGGAGGATCCGTTCGTGCAATGAGGCGGTCGTGGTGATCCCCTCGATCCGCAACTCGTCCAGTGCGCGAAGCATCCGGGCAATGGCCTCGGATCGCGTCGGAGCGTGCACAAGCAGCTTCCCAATCATTGAGTCGTAGTTCGGCGGCACGCGATAACCGGTTACGATATGCGAGTCCCATCGCACTCCGATGCCACCGGGCACCCTCAGACCAGAAATCAGGCCCGGACTCGGGCGGAAGTTGTGTTCCGGGTCTTCACAGTTGATCCGGCACTCAATCGCGTGCCCGAGCTGTGGCACGTCGGCCTGACTGACCGACAGGGCCTCACCGTTGGCGATCCGAATTTGCTCCCTGATCAAGTCGATGCCGGTGACCAGCTCGGTCACCGGGTGTTCGACCTGAATCCGGGCGTTGACCTCAATGAAGTAAAAATTGTAGTCGGCATCGACGAGAAACTCGCAGGTCCCTGCATTCACATAGCCGGCGGTCTTGGCCAGGCGGACGGCCGCTTCACAGATCTTCCGACGCACGCGGCTCGGCAAGGTCGGTGCGGGAGATTCCTCGATGAGCTTCTGGTGCCTCCGCTGAAGGCTGCACTCGCGTTCCCAGCAGTGAATCACATTGCCGTGCGAATCGGCCAGCAGCTGAACCTCGACGTGCCGGGGGCGGTCGATGAATTTTTCGAGATAGATGCTCGGATTCTTGAACGCGGCGTCGGCCTCGGCGCGGGCCTGGGCAATGGCGGTTCGAAGGGCCGCTTCTTCCCGGCACACGCGCATGCCCTTGCCACCGCCACCGGCCGCGGCCTTGATCAAGACCGGATAGCCGATCTGGCGGGCCACTCGCACGGCGTCGTCATCGCTATCGACCGGTCCGTCAGACCCGGGAACGAGCGGCACCTTGGCAGCCTGGGCCGCGGCCTTGGCCTCGGTCTTCAGCCCCATCCGACGGATGGCCTCGTGCGGAGGCCCGATGAACTCAAAATTGCAGGCGCGGCAGACCTCGGCAAAGTGGGGGTTCTCGCTCAGGAACCCGTAGCCGGGGTGAATCGCGTCGACATCGGCAATCTCGGCCGCGGCGATCAGGCGAGGGATGTTCAAATAGCTGTCGGCCGCCGGAGCCTTGCCGATGCAGATGGCTCGGTCGGCCAGGTCAAGGTACGGGGCCCCGCGATCGGCCTCAGAGAACACGGCCACCGATTCCAGGCCGAGTTCCTTGCAGGCGCGGATGATCCGCAGGGCGATCTCGCCACGATTGGCGACGAGGATACGACGAATCTTCGACGGTTCAGCCATCGGCGAGGGTCCGGGGGATTCCGGGCTCCTCGCGGGGTGGCGCCGGGCGGTGCTCCCGCGAGGGTCTCTTGAGATCCAACCGCCAGGCCCGATCCTAAGGCCCGGGAGCATCGGGGAGCGGAGCGCAGGGGCACAAGCACGACCAAGCGGCCAGGCTCAGGCCGGTTCGACGCGGAACAGGGGCTGGCCGTACTCGACCGGCTGTTTGTCCTGAGCCAAAATCTCGACGACCCGGCCCGAAACACCGGCCGGAATCTCGGTAAACACCTTCATGGCCTCGATGATACAGACCGTCGTCTCGGGACGAACCGTGGCACCCACGGTCACAAACGGCGGAGACTCCGGCGAGCCCGACTGGTAGAACGTGCCGACCATCGGACTTTCAATCAGCGTGCCTTTAACTTCGGGAGCCGCGGCCGGGGCCGGCGGCGCTGCGGCCGGCGCGGGCGTTGCTCCCACCGCCGGAGCGACGGGCAGGTGCGCCACCTGGGCCGGTGCCTGAGCAAGCGGAACAACGGCCTGTTCGGTCCGACGACGTAGACGGATCTTCGTCGGTCCTTCGACCAGGTCGATGGCCGTCAGGTCGTAATGTTGCATCATCCGGACCAGGCGATGGATCCGGCGGACATTATCCGGGTCGGGATGTTCACCCGCCGACCCGGTCGGGGATTCGGCCATTCCTACGCTCCGATCGCTCTGCTTGGCTCGGCGTCGAGAAGCTTCGGGGATCTGTCCTCGGACCATCCGGGACTCAAGCCCTCAGGCTCCCGGAGTGTCGTCTCGAATGCGGTCAAGGTCACGAGGAAGTCGGGACAGGCATTCGCAACCGTCGGGCGTGACCAGCACATCGTCCTCGATCCGGATGCCTCCCCAGTCGGGAAGGTAAATCCCCGGCTCGATGGTCAGCACCATGCCAGGTCGTAGCACCTCGGCCGCGTCCTTCCGAAGGCGCGGAGCCTCGTGAATTTCCAGGCCGATGCCGTGTCCGAGCCCATGATCGAAGAAGCGACCGAAGCCTGCCTCTTGAATGTACGATCGGGCCTGGGCGTCCACCTCACCGGCCGAGATTCCCGGACGAATCGAGGCGATCGCCCGACGCTGGGCCTCCACGACAATCCCGTAAATCTCCTCGAATCTCGGCGTTACCTTACCGGTGACAATCACCCGCGTCAAGTCGCTCCTGTACGGCATCGGCCCCAGACAGGCCCCCCAGTCGATCAGCGTGAAGTCGCCCGAATCGACCCGGACTCCCGGTTCGGGCCGGGCATGAGGCAAGGCCGATCGCGGCCCGACCGCCACAATCGGCGGAAACGCCGAGCCGGCCGCCCCCAGGCTCCTCAGCTCCGACTCCAGCCGATTGGCCACCTCGGCCTCATCCCAATGCCCCGACCACCCGTGCCGAACCCGCTCAAACACCTGCTCGGCCAGGTCGATCGCCCGGCGAATTGCCGCAATCTCCGCCTCATCCTTGACCGCCCTGACCTCCTCGACCACCCCCGCCGTGCTGCGCAGTTCCACCGACCCGCAACCGTTGCGGATCGTTTCCCAGTCAAGGACCGACAGCGACGCCGACTCGAATCCGACGCTTCGCCAGCCGAACCCGGCCAGTACCTCCCCCAACTCCTGCGCCAGCGTCTTGCTCGACGGCCGGATATGGCACTCCTGCCCCGGGCACTCGTCCCGGAGCTGCGTTTCATACCGAAAGTCAGAAACGATCACCGAGCGATCAGTTCCGAGCAACACCGCCGACGAATCGCCGGTGAATCCGGTCAGATACGAGACATTCGGCGGATGCGTCACCAGCAAGGCATCGAGCTTCTCGGCTCGCATCCTCGATCGCACAGCCTCGACGCGGCGGGCAAAAGCATCGGCCATCGCAGCCCCCGTCTTCCGATCGGTCAGGAATCGTTCGGCCCGGTTCGATCAAGCCGAGCCAAGGGGAACCTCCAGCACTGCGTCGGCCGCCGCGACCACCGCGGGCACAATCGCGTCGAGCATGCGCTTCCCCTTCTCGGCATTCGCCCGAGACGGATAGCCCACCGCCCCCCGCTCCGTCCGACGGCCGAAATCGACCGCGTGAAAGAGCCCACCGGGAACAAATCCGGGCGAGGGGTCATCCTGAATCCGATCCGCCCGCACCAGTTCCGGACGCAGGTGCATCATCATCGACGTCTCGATCTCGCAGGCATGGCCCATCGACGTCCTCGGCCCTTCGCACAGGGCGGCAAGCGGCTCGGCCGCCAGTTCCCAGTACGCCGCCCCGGTCAAAACCGCCTTCGGAAAGGCCGCATCCAACCGCCGAAGGGCCACATGCAAGGGGTCGATATTCCCCCCGTGGCCGTTCAGCAAAAGCACCCGCTGAAACCCATCGCGCAACAGTGGCGAAAGAATCTCAATGAGCATCTGCTCATACGTCGGCAAGGTCGCCGTCAAGGTCCCCCCAAACGGCAGGTGATGCTCGCTGGCCCCGAGCCACTGGACCGGCAAGAGCAAGACCTGATCCGCCCGCGCGGCTTCCAGACCATCGGCCACCGCCCCCACCAGGACCGTATCGGTGATCACCGGCAGATGATCACTGTGTTGCTCACACGCGGCGATCGGAGCCACGACGAGCGTCCGCTGGCGGTCAAGGGCACGGATCTCGGGAGCGGTCAGGTGGGCGAAACGCATCGGGGGTCGTCCTCAACGATCGACTCAAGCGGAAAAAAACTCGAACGACCACCCTCGGCCGTCCGCTCGGTGGAACCACTCACCAACGGTGAAACTCGAATTCAGGTAATGAACACGTCATGGATGACTCGTGCCGTTGTATAAAAAATCATTAGCCCAGTCGCGTCCACCAGGGTACTGATCATCGGGGCCGAGACGAGCGCCGGGTCGATCTTCGCCAGCCTGGCGAGCATCGGCACCATGGAACCCACGCTGTTGGCCCAGACGCAAATCCCCAGAATCGCCAGACCAATTACCACTGCGAAGCTCGGCGTGCTGCCCATGATCAGCCAGGCGAACAAAAATCCGCACGGACCGATCACCAGGCCGAGGTACAGCCCGGTCATCCCCTCTCGGGCCAGGATCCGCAGGAAATCGCGCCTCGGGTCGATGTCTCCCAGCGCCAGCCCCCGAATCACCGTCCCCACCGTCTGGCTTCCGGCATTGCCGCCGGTCCCGATCAAGAGCGGAATAAATGCGTCAAACTGAATCTCTGGATACTTGATCGAAACCCCGCCGAACGATTGCACCACCACGCCCGTAATCGTGCCGCCACCAAAGAGCAGCAAAAGCCAGCCGAACCGGCGACGCACCGCCGACGAAATCGACTCGTCGTCCGGATCATGCTCTGCCTCGGCCGCGTCGTAATTCACGGCACCAAACCGGAGCAAGTCTTCCGACTGTTCCTCTCGCAAAATGTCCAGCGCATCGTCATGCGTCACGATCCCGACAAGCATCTGAGACGCATCGACAATCGGAAGCGCAATCAGGTCATACTGCGCGATCTTTCGGGCCACCTCCTCGCGGTCCTCGTCAACCTGGGCCCGCACCGGGTTCTCTTGCATCACGTCTTCGACCCGGGCGGTCGGCCGCGCGAGAATCAACGCCTGGAGCGTGATCGAACCGATCAACCGACGTTGATGATCGATCACATAGCTCGTCAAGATCGTCTCTCGCTCGGGAGCCTCCCGACGCAGCACGTCGATGGCCTCTCGCACCGAAACGAACGGAGGCACGGTGGCGTAGTCGGTCGTCATCACCGATCCGGCCGTCCCCGGTTCGTACTCGGCCAGCCGACGGATGTCGTCCCGTTCGGCCTGAGCCAGGCGACGGAGGATCAACTCGGTGCGGTCGTCGTCGAGCCGGTTGACCAGATGAGCCCGGTCGTCGTGCGGCATGTCGCGCAACAGGGCGGCCGCATCGTCCATCGACATCGACTCGATCAACTCAATCTGCCGATCCGTGTCGAAGTAGCTGACGACCTCCGCCCGAGCCTTCGGCTCCAGCAGGCAGACCACCGCCTTCGACTCGGCAACATCCAGATCCTCGATCAGCTCCGCTTGCCGAACCGGGGGGTACTCCTCCAGGAACTCGCGCACCGCCTCCGCCTGACCATCGTGGATCAACTCCCTCAGATCAGGCAGTAGCAGGGCATTCCGCATAGAAACTCCTGGCGAAGACCAATGCCCAGAATTCAAGCGTCACCGGATGCGGGCCGACCAACGATTTCCAGCCGGCCCCCCACAACGCGAGCAGGTGCACGCATGACGGACTTGCGGCGAAGACACCTCAACACGCCTCAGCCCATTACATCCTTCCCCATGATCGGCCGCAGCACCTCCGGCACGTCGATCTTGCCGTCGGCTCGCTGGTAGTTCTCCAGAACCACGATGATCGCCCGACTCAGCGCCACGGCCGTCCCATTGAGCGTATGAACAAACTTCGTCCCTTTTTGCCCGGTCGGCTTGTAGCGAATTCCCAGCCGGCGCGCCTGATAGTCGGTGCAATCCGACGTGCTGGTCACTTCGCCATAGTCGCCCCGGCCGGGCATCCAGGCTTCGATGTCGTACTTGCGGTACGCCGGGCCGCCCAGGTCTCCCGAGCAAATATCCAGCACCCGGTACGGAATGCCGAGCGCCGTGAAAATCTCCTCCTCGATCGCCAGCATCTCCTCGTGCTGCGCCCCCGATTGCTCGGGCACCGCATAGGCGAACATCTCAACCTTGGTAAACTGGTGCACGCGATACAAGCCTCGGCTCGCACGACCGGCCGCGCCCGCCTCGGTCCGGAAGCAGTGAGAAATGCCGACATACTTGATGGGTAATTCCGACTCGTCGAGGATCTCCTCGGCGTGCATTCCTCCCAGCGTAATCTCGGCCGTGCCGATCAGGCAGAGGTCGGTACTCTCGACCGAATAGACCTGTGTTTCCTCTCCCCTCGGGTTGAATCCGATCCCCTCCAGAATACTCGTCCGCGCCAGGTCGGGCGTGACGATCGGCGTGAACCCGCGCTTGATGAGCGTCTGCATCGCAAACTGCTGAAGCGCCAGATCGAGCAACACCGCATCATTCTTGAGGAAGTAGAACCCCGAGCCCGACACCTTCGACCCCGCCTCGAAGTCGATCAGGTCCAGTTCCTTGCCCAGTTCGACGTGATCCTTCACCGGAAAGTCGAACGCCTTCGGCGTGCCGACCCTGCGGATCTCCCGGTTCGCCTCTTCGTCCTGACCGATCGGCGCCTCCGGATGGGTCATGTTCGGCACCCGACCGAGCCTGGCCTTGACCTCCTCCTCCAGGGACCGGAGCGAATCCTCCCGGTCGGCCACCTGCTGCTTCAGTTGCTTCCCCTCGGCCACGAGCTCGGCCCGCTTCTCCGGGTCCTTCTCCTTGCCGGTCGCCTGCGCCACCTCGTTCTGCCGCTTGCGAACCGCCTCGACCTCCCTGAGCAACTCGCGCCGCTGCGTCTCCAGCGCCACGACCTTCTCCAGGTCTTCGATCACATCCGCTGGCACGCTGCGATCGACGCAGTTCTGCTTCACGGCGTCGACGTTGTTCAGGACGAATTTCAGGTCGAGCATTGGTTCGCGTCCATCGGCCGCTCCCTGGTGGTCGAAGCGGCTCCTCAGTGAAAAGAGTTTCCATCGGTCAATGGGTACTCCGCATCCCCTCGGTGCGGAGTCGCCGATCAGGGAGTGGAAACGGGCAACCGGCTCCAATCGAACACGTCTGCCCGAGTCTCGCAAACGACTCGGACGCGCCATTGACTGGGATCGAGTGTCACGTGGTTTCCGCCAGTTCCGCCATCAAGTGAGCCGACGCCTTGATCCCGCGGTGGAAGTCGGCCAGAGAGAACTTCTCGTTCGGCCCGTGCAGGTTGTCGTCGTTCTGGCCCCAGCCGAGCAGGAGCGTATCGACGCCCAGATGCTCCTTGATCAGACCCACGACCGGAATCGAGCCCCCTTCGCGGATCAGGACCGGCTTCGTGCCGAATCCGGCCTCGACCGCCTTCATGGCCGCCTCGACCCCCGGATTCCCCTTCGCCTCGACCAAAACCGAAGGCGCCCCGTGCATCGCCTTCAGCGTGTATGTCACCCCCGGCGGGCAAACGGCCTTCAGATGAGCTTCGAGCAGTTCTTGAACACGTTTTGGTGTTTGATCGGGAACCAGGCGGAAGCTGAACTTCGCCCCGGCCAGCCGAGGCAAGACCGTCTTCGGTCCGGGGCCGGAATAGCCGCCCCAAATGCCGTTGATGTCGCACGTCGGCCGCGCCCATTTCCGTTCGAGGGTCGAGTACCCGGCCTCGCCAAAAACCTCGGGCACCGCCAGATCGGCCCGGAACTCCTCCTCCGAAAACGGCAATCGCGCAAACTCGGCCCGCTCCCAGTCTTCCAACGGCCGGACATCATCGTAGAAGCCGGGAATGGCAATCCGCCCCTCGGCGTCTTTCAGGCTCGCAAGAATCGTCGCCAGCGCATTGAGCGGGTTCTGCACCGCGCCGCCGAAGGTCCCCGAGTGCAGGTCGCGGTTCGCCCCCTCCACGATCAGCTCGAAGTACGCCAGCCCTTTCAATCCGTACGTGATCGCCGGCATCCCAGGGGCAAACTGGCTCGTATCGGAGATCACGGCGAAGTCGCAGGCGAGCCGATCCGGCTGCTCGGCCATCAGGGTTTCCAGATTTGCCCCGCCGACCTCCTCTTCCCCCTCGATCACGAACTTCACGTTGATCGGCAGCTCGCCAACCCCCTTGAGCCACCCTTCGGCGGCCTTCAGGTGGGTAAACATCTGCCCCTTGTCGTCAGTTGCCCCTCGGGCGTACAGGTTGCCGTCTTTCTCGGTCGGCTCGAACGGCGGGGTCAACCACGGTTCGAGCGGCTCAGGAGGCTGAACGTCATAATGACCGTAGACGAGCAACGTCGGCTTGCCCGGCGCATCGAGCTTCTGGCCGAAGACGATCGGGTGGCCGTTCGGAAATTCGATCAGCTCGGCCTCGACCCCCATCCCCTTCAAGTCGTTGAGGACGAATTCGGCCGCGCGTCTCGTGTCGGCGTTGTGATCGGGCTGCGCGCTGACGCTCGGAATCCGGATCAGGTCCTTGAGCTGCTCCTCAAACCGCTTGCCGTGCTCGGCGAGATAAGCGTCGACCCGTTCGATGGCCATCAGTCGCGTCCTTCTCTCTCGGTGCAACAATCAATCCTTTCGGGCATCGGCTCCCGAAAGGCAACGCGGGTGGGCGGGCAGGCTCAAGACGATCACCGACCGGACCCTCGGCTCACCCCGCCTCGACGCCCTGCGTCGTGATCGAGCGGCCTGGGCCAGAAACGCTCATTGTATCGCCCAGGGCGTCGATCCGCGACGACCCGCCCGGCGAATCGGCCGAGTCGTCCCGATCCCCCCAGCCCCGATCACCCCAACCCTGAAACACACACTTCCCGACCGAGAGATCCTACGGTCCTTCTGGGAAGTCTCGTGCACACTCGGCCATCGAGGTGCGAATGTCCTGTACTTTGTACAATTTCCGACGATCACGAATCGGGAACGGAATCGCCCAAAAAATGACTCAAGTCCAGGACGATTCAGACCGAACGGCCGGAGATCGTGACCGATCTACCCCTTTGGCATTCCAATTGCATGTGATCCCTTCCGTTCGGTGCCGACCTCAGCCATGCGGCGGGACCAATCTCCAAGATTGTTCCTATCGGCCCGACCTCTGGGTCCCCTTCAATGAGATTTCACCGTCGGGTCGGTTTTCGATCGTTCTGCATGGTATATATAGGAGAACGGCAATCGAGCGGTGCCAACGGGAGGGCGGCCGTTCCCGGGGAAAAGGGTCATGCCGACCCAGGTTCTTCGGAAGCGGCGCCGGGCAGGTGCACGGGATGGCTGGTTCGGGGCTCGCCCCCGAAGACTGCCCGGCTGACGCGGTCCGAGGTCGGTCCCGGATCCGTGAAGAATCCGGCTCGCGAGGAGGGGGACCCTACCGATGAGCTTTCTGCAACGATTTATTGAACGCGTGCTGCGAACCAATTCCACTCGCATGCCCCGAACTAGCTTTGACGACCTGAGCCAGGAAGAGCTTGACGCTCACCTCCAGGTCGGACGTTACGGCCAATTCGCGCTGACCGATGCCATCCGGCCCTCCTTCGGCCTGGAGATCATCCCCCGCGAAGGCTATCGGCGCGATCTGTACCGTGACCCCGAGAGCGGCAACACCATGCCCGTGCTCGCCGCCTCGGTCTCGTCCGAGTCGCTCTTCGACGTCTTCATGGACCTGCTCGGCCCCCTCGGCGAGGAAGTCGATGTCGTCATGGAGTCGAGCCACGAAAGCGAGCCCGGCTGCCACGCCGACCTCTACCGCGAGCACATGGACACCGTCATCCTCCAGAGCACCCTCTACGACTACGAGGAATTGCTCCTGCACGACGGCTGCACCGGCATCGCCGCCCTCAACCCCGACGGACCGATGGAGGTCCAGTTCGACGAGCACAAGCTCCTGTTCGTCTACGCCCACGACCTTGAGCCCTTCGAGGAAATCCTCAAAGAGCACGGCCTGAAGCGCGACGACACCATCAAGTTTATCTCCGAGGCCGAACACCTCCACTCCACCGACGACGTCTACCGCGAGCAGTTCGACGAACTCCGCTACCGACTCGGCATCGACGTCTGATCCGATCTGGACTGAGTCCGACCGACCGACCGCTCGATCGTCCCTCCTCCGATCGGAACCGCCTCCCGAACGCGGAGCATCTCATCCCGGTGCTCCGCGTTTTTCTTTTGTTGCGGTCCCGATCCCTCTCTCCCCCCGATCGGCCGAGCAACGCCTTGCGGCCCCTCCGGGTCGCGGTCAGAATGTGCCCCCGGCCGATGACGCCAATCAAGCACCTCCTCCCCGATCGAGGCCCGATCGCGATGTCGCACTCCACCGAGTTGCCCGCCTTGTATCGCACCAACCGGTTTCTCGCTCGGCGCAAGGTGCTGACCCTCGTCGGTGCCTCCTTCCACCTCTTCGACGACGACGGCGAGCTGCTCGCCTACTCCCGGCAAAAGGCGTTCAAGCTCAAGGAAGATATCCGCATCTACGCCGATGAGGACCAGTCCATCGAGCTACTCACCATCCAGGCCGACCGCGTCATCGACTTCAGCGCCGCCTACTCGGTCATCGACGCCACCACCGGCCTCAAGGTCGGCTCGCTCCGACGTAAAGGCATGGCCTCCCTGATGCGAGACACCTGGGAGATCCTCGACGACGCCGGCCGGGTTCGCGGCCAGATGATCGAAGACAGCGCCGGCCTAGCCATCCTCCGACGCCTGATCGACTTCATGACCATCCTCATCCCCCAGAAATTCCGGGTCGAGTTCGACGGCCGCCCGGTCGCCTCGATCGTCCAGCAGTTCAACCCCTTCGTCCACAAGTTCACCGTCGAGCTGTTCGACGACGGCACCGACGCCCCCCGCCCCCTGCTCATCGCCTCGGCCATCCTCCTGCTCGCCATCGAGGGCCGCCAGGGCTAACCCTTCCTCTCGGCTCGGCTCCACTCCGCCCCTCTCCCTCGTCCCGGGGGAGAGGGTGGCCGCCAGGCCGGGTGATGGGGCCTCGGCCAAACGACCGGGCTCGGCCTCCGTTCTTCCCGCTCCCTTTGTCTGGTCCGCATGGTGAGAGCATGCAGGACAGGCCGTGACCCCAGACCGTCACCCACTCGCCCGCTTCGCCACCGGTGAGGGCGAGGGCGGCTGCAACGCCCCCTTCACTGCCCCAAGCGCGACCAGCACCGCCACCGCGACCAGCGCCAGCATCCGAGAACCCGACGAGGTCGAGAGCGGCTTCGACGTCTGGTCGAGCGGAAACGCCATCACGCCGACAATCTGGTAGACCAGGATCCCCAGAACGGCCCCGAACAGCCCCCCCACGAGCGATCGCACCACCACCCCCCGGCCGTCTCGCGTCCGGGCCTCGCCCCAGCCTCCCGCAATCCCAACACCCAGCGCCGCGCCGACCCCGGCCCCCATCGCGGCGGCAATCGCCCCTTGAATCAGGATCGCCACGATCAGATCATCTTGATCTGGGTTGTAAAACTGAAAATAGACCGGCATGAGCGCCTGAGTTGCCAACGCCCCGGCCCCCGCTCCCAGCACCAGCCCGGAAAGTCCCGCGATCCCGGCCGATCGGCCCGAGCCTCGGACCACGCCTCCGACCACGCCAAGCCCCAGGCCCAGCAAACCTCCCAGCAGCGCCGTCGTCAGCGTCGCTTCCAGCGTTGTTCCCGACTGGCGGGCTCGGGTGTTCGCCTGCACTTCCTCGATCGACGGAAACCCAGACGTGGCCATCAACGGCGGCATGAACCGACCGTAGATCGCCTCCCCTCCCAGCCATGCGCCAACCCCGGCGATCACGGCAACCAGCATCGCCAGCCCCCAGCACCGCCCCGACCGGATCGGCGCTGCCGCCTTGCTCGGGTTCTCGACCACCGGCGTTGATACGGCGGCCGAACCCTCACCGGGCGAGCCTCCCTCTGCTGCCCCGTTGGTCTCAATCACTGCCATCGGTGGAAACCTCCTCGTGTCGAGCCCCGGCACCAAGCCTCCCGGCGCCGGGCAAGGGTCTCGGGTAGCCTCAGGCCCGATCCGCGCCACACGCGCGCGGACCGCGACTCGAAAGACGAGCGGTCCTGTCACAACCGCCGCCCGTCCCCCGAGTCCCGGTCCATCGCCCTGAATGCTCAAGACGTGATCATGCCCTCTGGCCAGTCAAGCCATCAGTACTGATCCGCGCTGATCACCTCGCCGCCGGCTCGGGTCCCCAGCGCCCACCAGATCGGCATCGACACCGTGTTCTTGACGAACCGCACGCTGCCGTCGGCCAGGCCCACGTTCACCCCGCCGGGGTGGTTGCTCGTCGCGTTGTAGTACCCGCTGTGCAAGACCCCGCAACCCGGGCAATCCAGGCGACACGCATTCCACGGATAGTCATTCGAGTTCGGAGGAATCAACGTCTGGAACAGCGATTCCCCCAGATTGCTCAGACCCCAGCGGTAGCCTCGCTGACCATGGTTGATTTCCGACACGAAAAACGCATTGCACGCCTGCCAGTCCTGTTGCATCCCAGGCAGGTCCAGCGCCGCGTTCAGGGCTCGATAAGCAGCGCTCGGCGTGGCCCCCGACGGTGCCGGCCCGTCCCGCCACTTCGTCTGCGTCGGCGATCCGGCCGCCGTCGACACCAGCGCCTCGGAGAAGGCTACCGTGTTCGACGTCCCGTCCCGGATATCCTCGATCCCATACGTCTCTCGCTGGGCGAAGATCCCGGTCGATCCCGCATGGTTCCGCACTCCGGCCGTCGTTCCGACCGACCCGAAGTAGTTGTTCGTGTTCGCCTCGCCGGTCATGCCATCCGACGGACACTCATACGAGTTGACCCGCGTCAGCCACACCGTCCGATTCTCGATGTTCCCTCGCCCTTGCCAGAAGTTCCAGTCGAAATTGATCGACGAATACAGCGGCCCTTGCTCCATGTACGGCAGCAGCAGGGCCAGCGCGCCGAAGGTGCCCCAGTTCGCCTGCACCCCAATGTCGGAATACGCCGTCGTCATCGCCATCGGGAACGACCCGACCGCCTGGTGATAGTTGTGCATCGCCAGGCCGATCTGCTTCAGATTATTGACACACTGCGCGCGACGGGCCGCCTCCCGCGCACTCTGCACCGCCGGCAGCAACAGGGCGATTAAGACCCCGATGATGGCAATCACCACCAGCAACTCGATGAGTGTAAAACCTCGACGAGCGGTTCGCGTCATGGCGTGAACTCCTGTCAAAAAAAACGGGAAAAAGATACGACGATCCGAACACTCGGATCAGAGGTCCGATTGCTTCCGGACGTGATTCCCGGCAATCGCCTGGCAGTCGCAGATTTGAGAGAACGCATCAAAAAGGCCGGGCCGCCTCATACGGAACCGTCGAGACTCCCCGTTCCTTCTCGTCTCCTCAGCGCGCAGCCGAACCGTGCGACCTGTCCAACCGCGAGGCATCGCTCCCTCACGGCTGTCCTGACCACCGCCGACAACCCCAAGACCCGATCCAGGCCCTTCGACCACCAACCCTTCGCGGCACGACCTCGCGGCCGAGCCGGTGGCGAAAATCAACGCAAGACCTGACAAGACAACCCGTTACGTTACGGGCTATTCTCGTTCTCGTAGTAGCCTCGCATCGAATCGGTCAGAGCCTTTTCCTGCTCCTCATCCACCTGAATCATCGTTCCGTCGTCAGACGAACCGCATCCTGCGACCGAAACCGCGACGCATCCCAGCAGGACCGCTCGCATTACATGCCGAAGCGCTCGATCAATCATAAGTCGATTGCTCCCCCGCATCCCACGCGTCCGGTTCTCTCCGATTGGAGAACCACTGGCACCATCCCCGGTCCAGTCCGGGAATCACGTGGGATATCGAGACATTAGAAATAAACCCCGTCGAGGATTCTGCATCATGACGCTTAATCAACACAAGCAGAAAATCAAAAACCCATCAAAAAAAACACGAAACACGCCAAACCCACCAATGCATTGAGGCTGACCCCACTCCTTCGCGCCTGGGAGTACCACTTCCACTCTCAAATGATGCGTCGTCCCCTTGCGTTGGGTGGCCCCGGTTGCTCGCCAACTGGGGCGGCGCAGCCGCAAGAGGCAACGGGAGGACGCAACCAGACCGCTCGTCCCTCCGCGACCCCGGGTGTCGAGCAAGCGGAGCCCACCCAGGGAAAAACCCACCGTTTGTGAGGAGAAGCGGTCGTAGGTCGCGGCCACGCCCCCCACTTCGAAACCTTGCGATCGTCCAGATTTCGCAAAGAACCGCAAGGGCTCCCCCGACCAATCCCATCCTCATTTCCAGGAAAAAGTGACTGTACCCCTCCCCTTTCCCCGATCTTATCGATGACGGTTCGTTGTGCACGACGCAATGTCAGGACCTTCTCGCCGCAACCGAGCGGCCCCTTGCTGGTCGAGCGTGGAGTGATGAGCATGCCCACCTCTTTTGGCTCGTAACATCAACGTGATCC
>NZ_WEZF01000038.1 GCF_009177065.1 Tautonia marina | reverse complement strand
ACAGGACCAAGCAAACCATCAGTCGCTTCATTTTGGCGACCTGGCTGGCGTACGCCTCGGCCGCTTCGGGTTCGAGGAGGTCATCGGGTAACTCGATCCGCTGATACACGCAGGCCATGTATCTGAGCACGAGGTAGGGCCGAACCGGCTCATTGGCCCAGGCCAGCCAGTCACGGTAGTCCTCGGCGGCCATCCGCCGAACATCCTGGTGGTCGATCTCCAGGGCCTCGACAAGTTTCTCCAGCAAGTCCGGGGCGACCTTGCCCCCGCGCTCGAACGCCTGGATTCGGTTCGAGCCCCGGCTCAGGTTTTCGTAGCCGACCATCCGGGCCAATTGCCCGAAGGTCAGGTTTCGTTCGACCCGTCGTTGTTTGAAGAGGTTCCCGACGTGGCTCACTATGTCCCCCCTTTGCTCAGACTTGCCTGCCGGTCAGGTTGCTGTAGAGCCATTGCTGGGAATCGAAGTCGTAATTGCCGCCGTTGCGAATCTTGAGGATCGTCACCCCCTCGGGGATGTGGAGCAAAATCTCGTCCTGGTCGTCGAAATAGACCCCGATGTCCCGCTCCTTGATGACCTCTGCTTTCTGGGCGAAGGTGTTCACCAGGACCAATTCGTCGAACCGGACGCCATGACGTTCGACATCGGCCCGAGCCTTCGCCGCGTCATCCCGGAAGGTGATGACGAAAACCTTGCCGGGCCAGCAATGGCTCAATGCAGCAAAGAACGCCGGGGCCTCGTCGATGGTGCCGTCCAGGTCGATGCCCAGATGTGGGGGATGCTGACCTGCATGTTCAGTCTTCGAGAGAGTCACGATTCATCCCTGGGACGAGTGGATTTTGACTTTTGCCCACGACGAAGAATCCGCTCGATCTGTGCCTGCTCCTCGGTCGAGACCGGCTCAATGCGCCCCCTGCCTTCGTCCTGATGGCGGTCATTGAACGGGCAGCGGTCGTTGATGCAATATCCCCAGTCATCGAGGTCGAGGTCGCACCGCGAACACATTGCCCCGTCATAATATTCGGCGCTGCACGCCTTGCAGATGCCGTCCGATCCCAGGACACGCCGCTTCTCGCAGTTGGGACATTTTTCACGTTCCGATCTCACGATTGAAAACCTCCTCGGGCCAACCCATGAAGGATTCTCACCTTCTCGAAGAGAATTGCGAACGTGTAATGCAGCATCAGGTCGGTGTACCGGCCCTGCACGTTCGGATGCCCCAGCAGTCCGGCAATCTCGCCGAAGTGGTTGTTCGCCAGACCGGCGACCGCGTGCAGCAGGGCGTTGTTCAGGACGTGCCCGAACCATTTCCCGAGGATTCGCTGCCGTTCCTGGAACGTCTCCGGCGGGACATCCCGATCGGCATCCACCCGCCTGCGATAGGTCTCCGGGTCGAGCAGGCGTCGGAGCAGGCTCGGATCGGCATCCGCCAGGATCGGGGCGACCAGGGAGAGGGCGTTCCAGAGGGCCGAGTTGTCGACCGGGATTTCGACGATCCGCTCCGCGAACCCATGGGGGTCGACCATGATCGTCCCGACCGGGTCGTCCGGCGTCTCCCCGAGCCACGAGAGGACGAGGGCGGCGTCCGCATCCGTGCCCGCATAGAGGGTGATCCGCGACCGTCCCGTACGGAGTACGAGGCTCCTGGCTCCTGGAACATGAAGGGTTTGAAGGACGCTCGATCCGGCTCGGGCACATCTCCCCTGCCCCGCCCGGCGGGGAGTGCCTCGATCAACCTCGTCGTCGCCCGCTGCCAGTCGTTCAGGGGATGGATGACGCGGGCGAGGGGATTCTCCTGCCTGTCGGCGGCCGTATCCGGGACGAGGCCGCCCGGCCGGTAGAACGTCGGCAGGATGTCGTCCCGGAACAGGATCAACTCGCCCCGCACCCGCTCGATCTCGGCTCCCAGGTCGATCGATTCGTTCGCCATCGGGTGTACCCCCCTGGAGATTCGCATCAACAATCAGTTTTTCGACGCCCCCATCGCTGCCGTTCCACTTGCCCGTAGCCCGGCGGCGGATACGGACTCCACGTCCAGACCCGCAGGATTCCGTGGATCACTTCCTCGAAGCAGGCCACGCAGAGCGTCAACTGTTCCTCGACGTGATTCAAATCCGTCTCGGCCGTCCGATAGTTGAGCAAGTCGCCGCAGGCCCTGCAGTTCGGGTCGGGGCACTCCGAGTTGGTCATGGGTTCGCCCCCCGGCTCAGTCCCCGGAGGCACGTCGGGGCCGAGCGTTCCGTCTTCGCCGCAGGCCCGACGATTCAGGTCGGAGTGCCGATCGTCACCGAGCATGTCATCGCTGACCTGCGAAAGAGGGCCTCCTCCCGTTGCTTCGCCTTGCGTCGGTGGTAGCGGGCGAGCTTCCCGATCGGCTGGCTGCGGGCGAGGACTCGGGTGTTCTCGGCGGTGGGGTTCTCCCAGAACGCCCGCCTGGGAACCCGGATTTCGACTTTCCAGGTGTATCTGCGGTCGTCGCCGAGAACGGGTCGGACAACATAGAGGTAGTCCAAATCCCCGTAGAGCCGACCCCCATCGAGGAGTGGGTAGGTATCGACCTGAAGGCCCTTGGGATCGGTTGAGCAGAGCAGGCTGGCGGCGTATCCCGCTCGCCCCATCTTCCAACTCTCGTCGTACTCCTGATCGGGCCAGACGAACCCCTGGCGTGGTTCGCGTCCCAGGTCGTGAGCTTGGAGCAGCAGTGGAACGATCCACTCGGGATCGCCGCCCCCGTGTGCAAAAACATAAGTACCCTTCTCATTGGCATCCTGGCCATTGCCGGGGCACCAGATCATTGCTCGGACGGACATGGGCAACCTCCTCTTGGTTCTCGATGGACACGATCTCGCTTCCGGTGTTCGTTTGTCCCAGTCTGGCGTTGCGGATTTACGACACCATCAGGCGGTCGGCTGTGGCGCCCTCGGCAAGGTCGGCGGCATATCGGGGCTCGACGACCAGGGCGTCCCCGAAGTAGATGTGATCGTCGTCCTCGGGGCAGTGCTCTTCGAGCCATGCTCGGCCCTCGTCGCTGACCGGGGAGACCAGGACGAGCGAGCCGTGGTTTGCGATGCTCAGGTCGGCGACATCGTTCATGCGATCCTCCGGCTCTTGCGACGAGTCTCGACTGGCGAGCAGGGTTCGCGGACAGGTTTGCCCAAGGCCGCCGCGATCGACTCGGAGACCCCGACCGACCCTTTACGGAACCCCGGCCTGTGACAGGAGCCGCCGGTACTCCGACTCGGGTCGAAGGCCGACCAGCCGACCCACCTCCTCGCCATCCCGGAAGGCGACGACCGTGGGGACAGACGTAATCCCGAGGGCGACGGCGATTTCGCCCCGCTCGGCGGTGTCGAGCTTCAGAACCTTAGCGAAGCCCTCGTACTCCGAGGTCAGCCGGTCGATCAGCGGGGCCAGCGTCCGGCAGGGGCCGCAGTAGGTCGAATAGAAATCGACCAGGACGGGCAGCGGGGATTGGACGACCTCGGCCGCCCAGTCGTCTGCTCGAATCTCTTGGGGCATGGGATGAGTTCCTCTTCGGGGTTGCCGCCTCTCGGGGATCGGTGGGCAGGGTTTGAGGACAGGTTGCACGTCACGCGAACCTGCGGAGGCCGTAACGGGTCTGTCTCTGGCCTCGTCTGCGAAGACGAGCGAGGGACAGGACGACATCGAGAGGGAGGACGCCATGCAAACCCGAATCACCCGACCAACGCTGGCCCAGTTGTGGCGGGTCCTCCTGACGATCCTGGAGTGCCTGGAGGTCGAGGATGCGCCCGGCGTGGCCCGAGAACTTGCGGTTGCCGGACTGACCGGTCGCCCCGAACAGGCCCATGGGGTCGCTGTCGAGCGACGGGGAGAGGTCGTGCTCGTCTGCGCCCTCGTCCCCGACGAGGTGGAGAGCGTCCCGGAGCGGGATCGTCACGAGCGGCCGAACCGGGAATCCAGGCCCCGAAAACGAGCCCTCGCGGCACGTTGACGAGGCGCGATCCTGCCGACGGATCGCCCGCCATCGAACCGACATCGTAGGCCAGCCGGGTCAAACCGGTTGGCCTCGTTCGTTTCATGACACCGACAGCACCCCGCCCCCCGCCGCGAACCCTCCATACCGCCCGGCCCCCGACCACCCCTGGAGGCCCACCTCTCCGCTCCCCAAGAACGGATGATCAGCGGACACTTCGATCGAGTACAAACCGGACATTTCTATTGGGGTTCAACACGGATGACCTTGATTGGTTGGAGTCATCGGGGGGAAGTCAATGCCCGGATTTCCACCTCGATCAACCTGAGATTCCAGCAATCGTCTCGACGGAAGACTGGTGACTCGGCTCTTCTCTTCTGGCCTCCAGCCAATTCTCCTCCAGCCACGACCCTTCCGCCCCCAGTGCTTCCGAACGCCGCCCGAACGGGCCGAGCACCGGCCCCCCGACAGGGGAGAGGTCGGCCATCCAGCACCCCCGGTCATCCGGCTCAACGTGGCTGGCCCTACTGATCCGGGGTCGACCGAGGGCATCCAGGGCGATTGCCTCACCGTAGATGCCCCGGACCTCCCCATTGGTTTCGACAATCAATATCATGGTTACACCTCCTTCGATGCCGTGGGTCGGATGATCCGCCGTCTGGGCTTGTCCACCATCAGCCCGTCCAGGGCCGACTGAACCATCGACAACTCCGAGGCGACTTTCTGCCGGAGGTCTCCGTTGTCCCGGAGTTCCTGGGCGCCGACGCCTCTGACGGCTTTCTGGGCCTGGGCAACAAGCTCATCGAGTTGGTCGTTGCTGCTGATGTTCAGCGAGCGGAAACGCTCAAAGAAGTCACCCAGGTTGCCGACTGCGCTATCCCGGAAGACCTTCGGCTTGCCGTCCGCACCGACCCCGCCGATCCGCTCGGTCAGATGGGAGACCAGGCGCCCGAATTCTTCGAGGAAGGCCGACTCTGCCATCTGGACGGCTTCGTCGAACCGGGCGGCGACACGGGCTCGCTCGGCCTCGTACAGGGCCGGATTGAGTTCCCGGAGGTAGTCCGGCGGTTCGACCGACGGGAAATCCCAGGACACCTCGAAGAGACCGATCAACGTCTCGGGATAATCGCTGGGATTGAACAGGCGCCCCAGCCGCTCGGCGGCGGCCTGCTTCAGATCGCCAAAATGCCGATCGAGGTTGGCGACGGCCTCGGCAAGCTCGGCCCGATAGTCGGTCATCCAAGTGGTAAATTCTTCCACTTGATCCCGCCGAATCAGCCGTACCCCCGGCTCGGGGAACGGCAAGCTCATCGACTTCCAGGTCGAGGCGATCTTGGACTTGATTGCCGTCACGGCTTTGAAGGCGGAATGGCGCGTGTCGAGCAGTTTCTTCCCGGCACTGAGGTACTGGCCCTCGGCGTCGAACGGCCGGGCGGCCTGGGCTCGCTGCTCGGGGGTGAGAGACTTCCGCGTCCCGAGCCAGGTGAACGACACCCGGACGGCGGCCATGGATGCCCGGAGATTTTCGGCCGGAGAGTGGTCGTTCCCGGTGGCACTCCGGGGCTCGTCGAGAAGGGCGTCCATCGGTAACCTCCGTGGTGTCAAATTCAGGTGACGTTCCTCGTTTGGTCGACAGGGTTTCCGGACAAGTTTCGCCGGATCAGTTCATCGAAGGGTTGATGAACTTCGGGTTTCCGGGTGGCAGCAACCCGCCCTGGTTGCGGGTATAGATGCCGGGCCGATTCGCCGAGAGGCAGCGCCCGCTGGCCCAGTTGCGCAACCGTTCCACCGACTCGGCAGCCGTGACGGAGACGGGCACGACGTTCCTGCCCGCCTCGACCAGGGGCACGTCGAGCAAGGCCGAGAGGCGGCACGCTGATTTGATCTCGGCTCCCGTCCAGCCCTCGTCGATCGGGTACGACTGGTCGGGGTTGATCCCGAATTTGGAGACGTACTGGTCCCAGATGACGGCTCGCTCCTTCTGAGCGGGAAGGTCGAGGAAGAATGTCCCGTCCCAGCGCTCCGAACGACTGAACTCCGGGGGCAATTTCGATACGTCGTTGGACGTTGCAACCACGAAGACATCCGATTCGTGATCCGACAACCACGTCACGAACGTCCCGAAGAGCCGGGCCCCGACCCCGCTATCGGTCTGGCCGCTGGACTGCACTCCCGCGAGTGCTTTTTCAATTTCATCGATGAACAAAATCGAGGGGGCCATCGCATCGGCAATTCGCAACGCCTGGCGAATATTCGTCTCGGTCTGCCCGACCAGGGAACCCATCAGGGCTCCGACATCCATGACCAGGGTCGGGCGACCCGTCTCGTTCCCGAGGCCCTTGGCAAAGGCCGACTTGCCAGTCCCAGGAACGCCCAGGAGCAGGACGCCCCGAGGTCGTACTCCCGTACCATGGCGAGCACCGGCCAGTGCCTTTTTGGTGAAGCTCTTGAGGGCATCCAGTCCTCCCAGGTCGTCGAAACGCTCGCCGCCCCGGTGCAGGGTCAGCAACCCCGACTTCTTGAGCATCCCGGTCTTCAATTCCCAGAGGGTCTCCGGGACGATCCGCCCATGACGAACCAGGGACAGGCTGAAGGCGTTCTCGGCCTCGACTCTCGTCAGCCCCGCCGCCGCATCGAGCACCATGCCCAGGTCGTCTCCCTCGGGCAATTCGCCGGGCTCCGTGGCGATTGCTCGGGCAATCTGTTCGAGTTGATCCCGACCCGGCAGGTCGTGTTCGATGACGGCGAACAGACGCTCCAGTTCGACCGGAATCTGCACCACCGGCGCCAGGATGACGACGATCTTCCCGTTCTGTTTGCCCTGGCTGATCGCCGAGTCGAGGGCCTGGACGATCTCCGCTGACCCGAGGAACCGGTGAAAATTGCGGAGCACGAGGATCGTCGTACCGCTGGGATTTCCCACGGAATTCAACGCCTTGATCGCCGATAAGGGGTCGGCGGCGGCGGGGGTGATCTCCGGATTGGCGACCTGCCCGTTGATGGCCATGCCCCGGTCGATATCCCAGGAAACGAGGTTCCAGTCGTTCGCTCGGGCAACGGAGCCCATCTCCAGCAGGGCGTCATCGTGCTCGTGGGACTGAATCCAGATGCCGCTGAATGCGGCACGGACGTACTCCGACAGGCGCTCCGAGAGGGTCATGGCAGGCTCCTGATGTTCAGAGGCATAAGCAAAAGATGGGAGGGGGCCGTGGCTGGGAACCACAGCCCGGAGACAATCAGGAAGATTGCCGGATGTCCTGGCGGGTCTGATCTGCCTGATAAAACTCGGGAGTCATCTGTTCGGCGGTCTTCTGACCGAGGGCTTTCTCGACGAATCCGCTGGCGATCCGGCACTCAGCCCCGGCGAATCCTTTGGTCTCGACCCTGGTCTCGCCCTTGGGGTCGACGGTGATCTCGATGATTTTGCTCAAGAGACACCCCCGACGACCTGAATGGTCAGCTTCACGGAGCCATCGGGGAGAGGTTGTTCGTGGACGCGATGACCCCGTTTTCGTGCCTCGATCTTCGCCCGTTCGATGGCATACGCCTGGATGAAGGCATCGAGTTGCTCTTGCGAGCCCCAACGACCCTCGTAATTGTCGAAATTGATCTGTCCGTTGGCGGTGTCGATCACCACCGGGTACGTCCAGCCGGGCAGATGGACGAGCAATCCCGTCGCTTCGCCGCTGAAGAGCCGAACGGTGTCGTGGACGGGGTCGTCGAGGTCGAGCCGCTTGCAGGCGCCCTTCACCGCCTCGGCGTCCCGGACCTCGGTCTTGATGGTGACGATGTGGCTCACTCGGTTGTCCCCCAGGGATCAGGTGTTCGTCCTCTGGCTGGGGGAGAGGGTTCGGAGACGAGTTATCGGAGGTGGAGTGGTCGTTCGTCGCGGTGGACGGGGCTCAAGCTGTCCGTGTACTCTGCGGGCCTCGATCTCGGCGCGGACGATCCCCGTAGCCTCTGGGCTCGGCCCCCCGAAGCGGACGGGGTTCGTAGGGGTTCGACCCTGGCAGCTTGGGGATATCCCAATCAGGCAGGGGTCAGTTGGCCAGGTCATCCCATCGGACTCCGAAGTCGAATTCCGATTGGATTTCGCCCCGAGCGTGGCGACGACCTCATCGGGCCAACTTGTCAAATTGACAAGTTGGTGGGCCGCCAGCAGACGCTCAGCAGGTGATGCAAATGCATCACCTGACCCCGAGATCGTCCACCGGCCAGGGACGGACGGCTTCGAAGCCGATCAGGTCGGGGCGGATGCGGTCGAATGACTCCCTCAGTGCCTCAGGGTCGGTCGGCAGGGTGGCGAAGGTCGCCCCGGTGGTCTCCGAGTCATCGACGCAGGTGACGCTCTTGAACTTGTCAAGATCGATACCGATGAAGGAGGCCATGGTCGTGGGGCTCCTCGGCAAAGTAGCATTGGGATTTGTCAACCACCTCAAGGTTCCTCCCGAGGCGGCCCCACGGCTTACATGGATTCTATAGGCGGCGGAGGTTCGCAAGTGACGGATCAAGTCATCTCTCTTCCCACAATCGAAGCAAACCTATCTCCGGAGGCATTTCACCGGACATCATATCACTTCTATAAATGCTTCCAAGACTTCGAAAGCCCGGATAGCTTCTCTCCTCTTCCTTTTTTCCTGCTTTGCCGAGCGATCGAGTTGCGACTCAAGTCGCTCCACCTGCAGTCTTTGAAGCAATCTCGGGTCAAAAGCCAGTTTGGTCACAACTTGGTCGAAGCGTATCGCAGTCTTCAACTCTCGGACCAGCATCTTGACTCCGGCGAATTCAATACATTGATTGCAGCAAACGCCATCTACCAAAAAAAGGGCTTTGAGTACTTCGTCCCAGAAGACGCATTGAGTGGTTATTCTCGGTATCCCGATCTCAGATTGCTGGATGCGATAGCGAGAAAGCTTAACTGCCACGTCGCCTCCCCATGAAATGTCAGGGGGAAGGCCCCATTCGTTCGGCCATCTCTTGATGAGTCGGCCCTGGCGACGGACGCACTACCCCGCTTCCTGGCCGTCGGGGGCGGGGCGACCCGACGCGGCGTTGGGCCTCAGCCCCACCGGGATCGTGCTCGTGCTGCTGGTGGTCGTCTCTCTGAGCATTGCCGTGCTGGTGCTCGGCATGATGAGCAGCCTGCGTCTGGCCCGCCAGGAACGTGCATGAGGCTGCCCCTCATCTGCCTCCCGCCCCGAACCCGAACAGCCTCGCTGCATTTCCTCCCAGGACCTTCTCCTGTTCCTTGGGGGTCAGATGCGTCAAGTACGACCGCAGCCGCTCCCGGTAGGCCCGATACGACTCCCCGGTGGCTTCGGCGTTGAAGCCGCCGCCGTAGATCAGCCGGTCGGGGCCGTAGGAATCCGTCAGCGTCCGGATCACCGGGGCAATGTCCCGGTGCGGATACTGGCGCTGATCCGGAATCGACGAGAGCTTCATAACCGTGTTCGGATACCTTGACCAGCCGACCACGACGGCGTGCTCCTCCGGCGTGCCCTGGAACGGGCGGCCCAGGTGGTCGATGATCACCGTCGTCTCGGGAAATGCCTCGATCAGCGGCTCGAAGCCGGGGGCGTATCTCGGCTCGAAGTGGAGTTGCACCGCCAGACCCAACTCGCCGATGTGCTCCCAGAGTGCCCGCAGTTCCGGGGTGCCGAAGGGAGGCAGCCGATCCGGGGCGTAGGCGTGGATTCGGGCGGCGACGATCTGGCCTTTCCGTCGCTCGACCAGTTCGGTCATCCGATCGAGCGAGCCCGGCTCATCGGCGAAAAACAAGCAGGTGCCCTTGAGCTTCTCCCCGCCGACATCGAGGCAGTGCTCCAGGTAGCGGTGGTCGTCCTGATAGGGCTCCGGGTGGACGACGACGGCGTAATCCACGCCCGCCCCGTCCATGAGCCGCAGCAGGCGCTCGGGCGTGGCTGGCTCCTCGGGCTGGTACGGCCCGTCGGGATGATAGGGGAAGCGGGGGTCGTCTCGCCCAGCGAAGCAATGGAGGTGGGTGTCGATGACGGGAGCCTGAGGCTCGTCTTCCACGGCGCGGAGGCTTCCGGAGGCGAGTAACGGGGAGGCGGCAGCGGCCTGGAGGAATCGGCGGCGATCCATGGTGTGGCCCTGGGCGAGGAGGTTGGACTCGTCGATCCGCCCAGATTACCAGGCCATCACGTTCCGGGCATCGGGGCGCGTGGTCGAGTTGTCCTCAAAGAACGCGACGGATCGAGGGATATCGGAGTCCCAGCAGGCTCGCTATGATCCCGATCGAGGTCCCGGCGGCGCCGATCGCTCGCCGATGCCGAGGGCCACGATGGCGTGGACTCCGTCGTTGCCATAGGCTGAGGGATGATCCACGGCTCATCGAGGTTTCCCCGACTCATTCACATCAGGCACAATCCGGGTCGCCGAAGGCACCGAACCGGGAGAAGCCCGAGAGGCATCATCCCCATGCTCTATCGCAGATTATTCCCCCAGTTGGCCGACCGGGAATGGCAAGCCCTGGACCTCGATGCCCTTGCCCGCACCGACTTTCCCGGGCCGGGGCGTGCCCGAGGCGACAACCCGCTCAACGACCCCGAGGTCTGCCGCAGGTGGGTCGAGCGGCGGCAAGAGCGGGCGGGGGTCGAGTTCAGCTTCGGCGGCTACCTGGAGGATCGGTCCCACCTCTGGCGGGGTCATTATCAGGAGTCCACCGGCCGCTTCGTCCATCTCGGGGTCGATTACAACGTGCCCGCCGGGACCGAGGTCTTCGCCCCGTGCCCGCTGGTCGTGCAGGAGGTCTGGGCCGATCCCGACCAGGACGGGGGTTGGGGCGGTCGGGTGATCGTTCGGATGCCCGGATCGGACCTGTTCCTCATCTTCGCCCACCTGGAGCACGACCCGCTCCCCTTCGGAGGAGAGCAGTGGGCGACCGGGGTCAGGGTCGGGGGCGTGGGCCGTGCCGAGGTCAACGGCGGTTGGTTCCCGCATCTGCACGTCCAGTGCATCCGGGGCGCCTTGCCCGAGGACCTGGACGGCTATGCGATGGCCTCCCCCGACCTCCGCGAGCGATTCCCTGACCCGGAGGAGGCAATCCGATGACCCACGACCATCCCATGATCGACCCATCCGCCTTCATCGCCTCCGGGGCCGTCGTCCTGGGAGACGTTCACATCGGCAAGGACGTGAGCATTTGGTACAACGCTGTCATCCGGGGCGACACCGAGCGGATCACCATCGGGGACGTGACGAACATCCAGGACCTCGCGATGATCCACGCTGATCCGGGCGTCCCCTGCGTCGTCGGGCGTCGGGTCACCGTCGGCCACCGGGCCATCCTCCACGGCTGCACGGTCGAGGACGACTGCCTGATCGGCATGGGGGCGATCCTGCTCAACGGCGTCCGGGTCGGCTCCGGCTCGGTCATCGGGGCCGGGGCATTGCTGCCCGAGGGGAAGCAGATACCGCCGGGCTCCGTGGTCGTCGGGATGCCGGGCCGGGTCGTCCGGCAGGTGGACGAGGCGATGCGGGGGCGGATCGAAGAGGGATGGCGGCACTACGTGGAGGAGGCCCGGCGGCATCGGGACGGCGACTTCCCGATCGTACCGCCGACGAGGCCCGGCTGATCCCCCTCGGGCAGTTGAGCCTTCAGTTGGCAATGGCTGGCCCATTGACTCCCCTGGCAACCGCGCCCTAGCATTCAAGCGGGTCGCCCCGAACGTTGAACCGGGGCGGCTCACGGCCGATGAGTCGAAAGGAGGCGATACCTTGCCCGAGGGATCGATCCTGACCTGACCATTGCCAGGCGGTGTCCGCAGGCGGCGGCCCGCCTTTTTTCTTAACGCGGAGCCAGTTGGGCACCGGTTGCCACCCGAGCCCCTCGTTCCAAATCTTTGCCAGAAACTCGCCGATCGGTCCGGGGTTCGGCTCGCCGAGCGAAAATATTCTGCCGGTGATCGAACGGGAGAGTTCGAGACTCGATCACCGGCCAACCGCATGATCGCCGACCTCTGCGTAACGGAAGCAGCCGACGAGGTGGTCGTTGACCAGGCCGGTGGCCTGCATCAGTGCGTAGCAGATCGTCGTCCCCACGAACCGAAAGCCCCGCCGCTTCAGTTCCTTGCTCAGCGCGTCGGACTCGATCGTGCGGGCCGGGACCTCCTCGATCGACTGCCAGGCGTTGCGGATCGGACTGCCACCGATGAACCGCCAGATGTAGGCGTCGAAGCTGCCGAACTCCCGCTGCACCTCCAGGAATGCCCGAGCGTTTGTGATCGCCGAGGCGACCTTCAGGCGATTGCGCACGATGCCCGGATCGGCGAGCAGGGTTGCCACCTTCGCCTCGTCGTATCGGGCGACCACGGTCGGGTCGAAGTCGTCGAACACGATCCGATAACGATCCCGCTTCTTGAGGATGGTGTCCCAACTGAGCCCCGCCTGGGCACCTTCGAGGGTCAGGAACTCGAACCAGCGGCGGTCGTCGTGGACCGGCACGCCCCACTCCTCGTCGTGGTAGCGGATCGCCAGGTCATTCCTGGCCCAGTCGCATCGTCTCACGTCCATGCGGATCGCCTCCTCGGCCTTCGCCTTCGCCGCACCGACGAGCATGTTACCGGAGCATTGCCGTCCGCAAGAGTCGAATCGGGGCCGCTGGCAGACAACCTCTGACTACTGTAAGATGGCTGGGGCATGCCGGTTCGAATGCTCCTCTGGGATTGCCCCCGTGGCCACCGCCCCGTCAACCACCATGACCGACCGCCTCTCCGGCACGCTGCTGGGCACGGCGCTGGGCGATGCCCTCGGACTGCCCGCCGAGGGGATGTCGGCAGCCGCCATCACCCGGCGGTTCGGCAGGGTCGATCGCTTCCGATTGCTGGGCTCGACCGGCTTCGTCTCCGACGATACCGAGCAGGCCGCCCTGGTGGCCCAGGCCCTCGCCAGGCACCCGGACGATCGGGATCACTGCCTCCGAGCCTTCCGCCGATCGCTGCTCGGCTGGTTTTGCCGGTTGCCCTTCGGTGTCGGGATGGCGACGATCCGGGCCTGCACCAGGATTGCCCTGGGATTGTCCCCCAGCGGCGTCAATTCGGCGGGCAACGGGGCCGCCATGAGAGCGGCGATCGTCGGGGTGTTCTTCCACGACCGGCCGGAGACGCGGCAGACCTTCGGCAGGGCCATCGCCGAGGTGACCCACCGGGACGAGCGGGCCGTCGAGGGGGCGCTCTACGTTGCCGAGTTGGCCGCCTTTTGTGCTGGTAGGCCAATCGGGACCTCTCCGGCCATCTGCCAGGAACAAGCCCGCCGAATTGTGACCAACGCCCAGCTTGGCGCCGCCATCGACACGGGCAGGGAACTGGCCCTGGACGGTGCCGACACCCTGGAGGCGGCCAGGGTTTGCGGCACCACCGGCTTCGTCGTCCCCACCCTCGCCTTTGCCACCTCTCTCTTCCTCAAGCACGGCGACGATCCGATGACGGCGCTAACGGAGTCGATCTCCGCTGGCGGGGATACCGACTCGATCGGGGCGATCCTGGGCGGCTGGCTCGGGGCATTGCACGGGGAATCGGGCCTGCCGGGTCACCTGATCGCCCGGATTCACGACGGGCCGTTCGGTCCAACTCACCTCCGAGCTTTGGCGGGATGCCTGGCAATGAGCAGGGAGGGGCAGCCCTGCCCGATCCCTGGATATTCCGCCTCGGCGGCCCTGGCCAGGAACCTGGCGTTGTACCCGGTTATCCTGGGGCACGGGTTCCGGAGGCTGTTGCCGTTCTGAGCCGATCGGCCCGCATCCTCCGCACTGGAAGTTTTTCCAGTGAAAGGATTCTTATGCACTTTGCCAAAACTGAAGGGTCTCGGACTTACTGGCCCCTGCGTTTTCCGCGGTCTCCGAGTGTCGAGGGGTGATAATGCCCCTCAACAGCCCGCTGCGGTGGAGGACGAATACCGAAGAAAAGCGAAAACCATGGGAAAACCACGCCTCTTACAGCTGTAGATTTTGGCAAAGTCCAGGTTCTTGCGACCGACTTCTTAATCCGTGAGCGGTTATCGTTTTACCCCGATCCAGACGGGGCAGGTCTTGCGGCGACCGACTCGGTGTGACTTCCCGGCACACCTTCGGCCATAGCGACCTCAAGGTAGGCCAACACGATCGGCAGCCAACGGCTCCCGACCCAAGGGGCGAGCTTCGGGTAGCGATCGATTACCTCTTGAATTTCGCACGCGTCTTCGGTGGATGCGATCAGGACTGCTCCGCTCCAGGAATAATCCTGGTATCCGATCTTCTTCTCCCCTTCCTCTCCCCGACCGACCCGGAGGAGGAGGGCCGAAACGCTCGAATTCTGGCGGCTGCCGCCTGAGCCGCCAAGGAGCACCAACTGCCCCGCAGGTAGCGCGATCTGGTATTCGCGCTCACCGCACCTCCAATCGCAGCGGAGCGCGGGCATCCAAGTCCCCTCGAAGGCGTACCCTCCTTCCTTGTCCAGGTCTACCTGTTTAAGGACCTTTCCCCAGGATTTGGCCCCGGCCTTCCTGTTACCTGCCCGGATCGACGCCTCGAAGAACACCAGCCCCTCGGGGGCCTCCACCTGATCCAGCTGATAGGTCCCCGGATTGGCCAGTTTCTCCTGACCTAGGTCGGACAGGCTCCACTGGTGGATTCTCCCTCGATACTCGTGCTCCACCAAGCCACGTTCGACGAGGTTGAATAGCTCGTCTCGGAGGAGCGTCTCCCGAGACGAGACAATCCCCATCGCCTGAGCGACAGCGTGGGTGTTCGGCGATTCCTCCCGAGATTTCAGAGTTTTCAGCGCTTCGAGCAAGGCACGCTGCTGAGGTTTCAACAAATCATTCATGGATGAAAAATCTCCTGGACGATTCCAAATAAAAATCAAATAACTAATTTTGTTGATACGAACACAGTGTCGAAACCTTCAACCCCCCTGCTCGACGCTTTTTCAGCCAATCGTCGAGGGAAACAACCTGGGCGGCGCTCCTGTCTTCCAGGATTTGATTGACCTGCTCGACAAGAAATCCGATCCGAAGCGCCGTC
>NZ_WEZF01000037.1 GCF_009177065.1 Tautonia marina | reverse complement strand
GCCGTCGTTCGAAGGGATGGTAATCCCTTCCTGAATCGTCGTCCCTGACTCCGGCTCGGGTGTCGTAGGATGGTCGATCAACGCAAACATCAACGGAAACGACAGGGAAAGCAGGCTAAGAGCCGTCATTGGGAGCTCCTTGGTATCAGTGAACCAAGATCACTGGAGAGGTGATCTGTCCTGGCCTATTCACTCAAAAACTCAACGATGCCAGGCAGCAGGTTTCATGTTATTTCAGGCCGGCACCGAACGCTATACATTCTTCCGATTTTTTCTGGGGAGACCATTCCAGGCCAAATGATGTGCTTCGAATGAGAATTCCCCCGGCAAATCGCAGGAAAATAGCACATTCGAATCGTTTCGGGCCAAAGAGTTCGGGAACAAACAGGCCTTGTTATCCCCTCATGCCCGAAAGGCATGTGATAGAATCGCTACTAGTCGGATATTTTGCCAGTGTTCCCAAGGCGAAGGGAGCATTTCCCAGGTAACACGCGAGGATAATTCCATGTGTGGGAAACTGATTCTGGTCCCCAGTTTGATGTTGCTTCTCGGACCAGCTGCCTCAGCACAACTCTATACGACCCCGGTCTCGACGCCTAGCGGCGCCTCGGCGGGTATTTCTGTCACCAGCGTCCCGCTCATGACAGGTTTGATCCAGCCCGGCTCCAGCTCGGAAGGCGACTTGATCGATGTCGGTGAACTCTTCAATGAAGAGAACTGTGAGGACGCTCCCCTCGTCTACTTAACACACGAGAAGGAAGGGAAGGAACAGGTGAATGAGAGGATCATTCAGCTGACAAACAACATCGAAAGGCATCGACATGACAGCGCCGCTTATAATCGCCGCGGGGTCCTTTGGTTTGTCGAGGCCAACGACGCACTCTCTGCGAAAGCCGATTTCGAACAGGCGATCGAGTTAGATCCATACAACGCCAATGCATATTATAACCTTGCAGTTCTATATCTGAGAGCACCGGAAACCGCGACAGATGCAACAGAACTCATCGAAAGGGAAAGCCCGAGTAAGGACCGAGAGGATGCTGATCAAAGCGACGCTGCATCACAAATTGCTGAACTGAAAAAGAAAGCGGCTGGAAAGGCGATCACGAAGCTCAACATGGCGATCAATTGCAACCCGCAACACGAGGACTTCTATCGTCAGGCACGCTTCTATCTCGCTCGAGGAGTTGCGAACGAGTGGGCTGGTAGTGAACGCAAGGATGTAATTGATGATTATGTCTATGCTCGCAGGCTCGACCCTACCTTGAATTGTGCGCGAACCAGGCGAGACACGTTTATTGGAAAGTTAACGCGTGTCGCTCAAGAGAAGAATCAGGAGAGTGGGTCAGCGAAGAAGGGACAAGAGGACGCTGGAGCTCAGGACGGAGCGAAAGGGGTTACTCCGGGGAGCGCAAGTGGGGCACCGGCCCAGGAACCCACAAATCCGTGAGAGAACGCACGAACGCGTCGACTTATGAAGCAGATGTCGACTCCTCTGAATGCGATTTTTCTGCCCAGTGAGGTGTTGGCTCAAGTTCGATTCGTCGCCCGATGCTCTGGGCGACGAATCGTATAGTGTCAGAGTCTTCAAGAGCAGATTCTGCACTCAATGGAGTGAGAGAGCATCGGCTTGAGTCAAGGTGGCTCCCCAGGTCGAGAACTCCCGACCTGGGGCTCATCGTTCCGTCACGGTCGACCGGCGACCCGGCGAAGGCGTTGCATCAGTGAGGGCGAAGAGGGTTGCTCGGCCTGGATCGTCCTCGGTGGTGGAATCCGCGAACGATCCGCGGATCCTGAGGGTTCGAATGACGAGCGATCCCGCACCGGACGTGCTCCAGGGGGGAGGGGCGGGAGGTAGCTGCTGGGAATCACACCCGAATCCCCGTTGAACCCACCAGTTTCCGGCAAGGGGGCTGGGAGCGTTGAGGGGGTCGCGGGGACGTAATCCTCACGGACCGGGGGCACGTCAATGGGCATGCCGATGCCATCGGAGGGGAGATACGGAGGAGCGATTTCGATCGGCCCATCCGTTGGCGAGGGTGCGGGGAACGATTCGAGGGGCGGGACGGAATCTCCGCCGAGATCGAACCGTTCACTGCGTGGAAGCGGTCGCCGGTCGAGCCGTCCGGTCAGGGGGTTCAGCTCGGGCTGTTGATATCCGGATGGCCTGGGATCACTCGGCAGGAACGGCCGCTGAGGCGCCCGAGGATCGTCCTCATGCGGAGCGTCGTATCCCAGCGGATGGAAGGGAGTGGGCTGATCCTGGCGACGGTAAAGGTCCTCTCGGTAGAGATTCGGATGCTCACGCATGCGGAGGAAATCATCGACCCGGCTTGATGACTCCTCGAACGTCCAGTGCTCGACCACCTTCCGTCGGCCGCGAACGACGAACTCTTCTTCCTGAAGGCTGAGGTCCTCCAGATCGACCACATAAGGCGCCCACCGGAGCCCCATCAGGTCGAACAGGGTGGGATAGACCGTAGACTGGCCGAGGATGATGTTCTGCTGGAGCGACGATTCCGCACTCGGCAGCGGACGGAAAAGGATGCCAAGGCCGGGGACGTCTTCCAGCAGCGGAACCCCTCGACTTGTCCGAGCCGCCTTGAGGGCGACGGTGTAGCGGCTGATCTCGCGTAACTCGTAGGTCGAGGTCTGGACCTGCGTATTGATGAAGTGTTGCTTCACGCGCCCGAGGTGCTTCTCGTCGGGACGAACGGGTTCGCGGACATTGGTGGTGTAAAGGTAGTTGAAGTCGTAGATCACCGAGTCGCCGTCGGGCTGGATCACGGGACGAATCTCGAACCCGGTCCCCGTCTCGAACTTGTAGATGGCCGGGTCGGGGATGAGGGCCTCCAGATTGGCCCCGATCTCGTTTTGCGTTTTTCCGAAGGTGTTAAAGAGTTGCTGCTGAGTGCTCGACGGCAGGTTCGGGAGCACACTCTTGACCAGCGGTGTCTGGTACCCCTCGTTGATCAACCCCGGCATCTCGGGCAGCGGCATCGAGTAGCTTGAGGTGGGAGGGGAACCGCTGAGCAGGTCGGTGGCGGCGAGGAAGGTCGGGTCCTGGAGCAGTGCGCCATAGTCCTGCACGAGGGCCTTGGCCCCCTTCATGGCCTCGGTGATCAGGATATCACGCTTCGGCAGGTCAAATTCCATGGTCGCGGTCGGCTCGACCTTGGCGAGCTGCCGGTTGTTTGTCAGGACGGTCGTGCGTTCGACCTGGCCAAGCTCGACATCGTACTCGCGGGCCGAGCGACGGACTTGCTCGAAGGCAGGATCATAGAACTGGATCCGGCAGTCGTCCTCCAGGGCCACGACCATGCGCTTCAGATAGGCGTCGACGTTGGCCGTGTAGGCTCGCGTGCCGTCCACCAGCTCGATATATTTCTCCTCCTTTTCGTCGATCAGGTGATCGAGCAACTTGCGGTGGTCAAGCTGTTGCCGGGTGGCATCTTTCAGTTGTGTGCTCCGCTGTAAGCTCTCAACGGCCTCCAAACCTTGATGGACCGCGAGGAACGATCGCTCCACGGAGTCGATCAGTGTTTTTCTGGTATCCTCTGGTCCTGCATTGTCGATTGTTCTCTCGATGAGATCAACAAGCTGTGCGAATTCTTCGGTCAACTCGGTGCTCGACAAGCGCAGCGTGGGAAGCTCGCGTCCCGGTTTGAGTGCAGTTCCAATGCGCGGGGCCAACAGCGAGGAGGTTTCCGATAAGGTCGAACGGAAACGAACAAGTTCCGTTGTGATCGCGCGTATGCCTTGTTGGAACTCCTCGAGGATCTTTGGCAAGGATCCTGTAATTCTTGTGCTATCATCGTGAATTTGAAAAATATCAATTTCATTAATTGGCTTTTCTAATTCACTATCAATGCGATTTCTTCTCTCAACAATCTCATTCCAATTATCTCGAAGTCTATAGAACTTGGATCCTCTGAATATAAAGATCTTGTCGATATTATGTTTTGTCAAGCTGTCCACTACGGCGATTGTGTTGTAGCCGAGTTCTTTTGTGGCAGCAATTGCCTCAGATCCTTCAGGAACCATAGATTTGAGCGATTCGTTGAAAGTCTGCTTGAACGTTTTTTGAATTGACTCTTGCCTTATCCTTGCATTATTGATTTCCGTTGGGTCAGAAGAATTGAAATTTTTTGGTAGATCGCTAAGAATATCTTCTACATTTTCTGCAGAAACTCTAATTTTTGATTTATTTTTTGCAGCTGTGTATGCATATCCATCGCCAAGATTGGATAATCGTTGTGAGTATTGCCTGCTTTGGTCGATTGTACGAGAGATAGAAGTCACAATCATCTCGGCTTCACTAAGGCCCTGTTGAAAAGCCGACTCGCCGTCGACAAACTCGCTCAGTTGCCGCTGGATTTTCTCGCGCAACTTGCTCTGGATGCTGCTTAAAATCTCTGCCTGCGCTAGTTCGTCATTTGCACGATCTTGGATTAAACCGCGTTCGACGGTCCGCTGCTTGAGTTCGACCTCGGCGACCATCTGCGACTTGAAGATCTGAGCCAGGCGGAGGAACTCAAGCTGGATCGGGTTCAAGGTGTCGGAGCCTTCGATGTTGTTATCGAAGAAGCTGAGGAAGTTGGCGAAGCGGTAGCGGAGGGCCGCGTCTTCGTAGACCTTCTCCAGGACGTGCTTGCTGTCCTTGTTGAGACGAGTCTGGAGACGGTACTTGTACTCGGCATCGGGCAATTCGCCCTGGACGTAGTCCAGGAATCGCGCGATGATCCGCCTACGCACGTCGTTGCGCGCCAGGGCCAGGACGAGGAGGGCGCGGTTGAGGCTGATGTTGTCCATCGAGTTGAGCGAGAGCAAGCGGTTCCCGGTGTAGAGGAACTCGCTGTTCATGGCGAAGAGGGAGTCGACGAAGTCACGGCCGAAGAAGGCGTAGAGGTAGCGCCGGTCGCGATCGATCTGAGTGTGGCCGTCGAGCACCTGGCGACCGTGGAGGTCGAGTTCCATCGGGCCGCACGATTCAATGGCGATTTCCGAGGCGACCTCCTGGACCGATCGCCGCAGCAGCATGAGCGAGTGCGAGGTCAGGTAGCGCGACAGGTCGATGTGTCCTTCGATGCGCCGGGCGACTCGATCCATCCGATCGCCCCGCTCGCCGTTGATCTGCACGGTGTAGATTCCCACCTTGACCTGACCCAGGGGAGAGTCCATCTGGTTGATCATCGTGCGAATCTTGTTCACTCCCTTGGTCGGCCCGCGGAGCTGGATCAACCCCTCGCCGATCACGCTGACCGAGACCTGGGCGACCGGGTCGACCGAGTCGAGTTTGCCCGGAGCGTAGGTGTCCGGGTCCTCGGTAGCCGCGGCGACCTCCTTGCGGAACTGTTCCTCCTTCGCCCGATCTTCCTGAGACTGCGCGACCGCGGCATCCTCCTGCGCATCGAGCATGCTGTTTCGGGCTGAGACGACATCGCCTCGCAGTTCGTTGACCTGATTTTCGAGTTCGGCTCTAGATCGGGCATCGAGCCCTCGAACGCGGAGAATATCAGCTTCTTCCTGTTTGTATTGGGCGATTCGCCTCTCGAAGATGTCTCGCTGAGATTGAAGATCGATGAGCTGATTTCGGAGATTCTCCAGCTGGTTCGCGTTTTCATCCACGTTCTGCTCTTCAAGTGTATCAATCTGATCTGTAATAGTGCGAATCTGAGTATTCACGCGTTCCAGGTTTGCATTTTCGGCATCCAGATCGCTCTGGACATTGGCAAGCTCAGCGGCCAGTTCTTGAGTCTCGGCGAGCGTTTGCTGGGCGGCGGCGAGGTTGTCCTCGGCGCGACGCAGGGCCTCGGCCTGGCGGATGGCGGCGCGTTCGGCCGCTTGCCGATCGGCGGTACGCTGGTCGGCCTGCTCCCTGGCTCTCTCGGCGGCGCGTTGCGCCTGCGTAACTGCCGCCTCGTTGTAGGACCGGACGGTCCGATTGACGATCTGAGCGACCCGGTGGGCATTCCTCATGTAGTAGAGCCGAACCACCCGGGTGATGACGAAGTCGTCGGGATTGAAGGGCTCTTCTCGATCTCCCTCGACCTTCGGTGCCAGGAACTGCGGATACTCGACCTGCGGGCCCGTCGACGCCCTTGGGTAGACGGAGAACGGGAATGTCTGGACCTCGGCGATTGATTTTCCTTCGTACGTACCGGCGAGGTTGCCTGCCTTATCCTTGATGATGTTTTGGTCTGTGCGTGGTGTTAGAGAACCGCCGCTTACTTGCTGGGTTGTCGAGATCTCGTAATCTCCGGCTGTCAGTGGTCCCGTGTGGATGAGGACGTGCCCAGGCTGGATCGGGTCCAGTTCCGCGCGGCCTGTTCCTTTGTCTTCCCGCCGAGTCCCGATGACCTCGAAGAGTTTGAACGAATCGCTGATGACCGAACTAGGGTCGAGATCATCCGTCTCGAACACAACGCGCACCCGAGGGTCGTCAACCGGGAGATCGTCGAACGTCGCCGATCTTATCCGAGGCCCCTCGCGGTCAATGATCAGAGTCAGCGGTTCGCTTGAGACATCTGTAGAACCTCCTCGATTATCGTCTGCGGTGAAGGTCCCGACGAGGGTGAGCTCTCGACCCGAAGTGAAATCGGACAGCGGGAGTGTAACTTCGAGAGGCGAGTTCGGGTCAGGTATTTCTACATCATCCTTGAGTGTTTGAGTTCTTTGTCGGTCTGAAATCCTCAGTTTACCCTTCTCATCCACCTTAACCAGCAAGGTTATATTCTGCTGGGCCCTGGTAACCAGGATGCGGCGAGAATCCGAATCCTTGAAGTATGATGAGCCGTCACCTGGATCTTTAAAGGAGATCTCTGGTTTCTCCACCCTTGGCACAGAGATGGTCAGGGTCTGGGTGGTGGGAGCACCAGTCGACGGGGTGAACGTGGCTGTGACAACGAGACGATCCCCGCGATTGACTTCGCTCAAGTCTAAGAGAAGGACTTTTGACTCAGCATTTAATCCAAGGGGTAGTCCCACAATCGAATTGTCACTTGCGTTCCGCAACGTAATCGATTTCCCTCCGCTCCCCGAGAAGGCGACGTTGCCTGCACCGTTAGAACTCAGCGTGAGACTTACACTCGAATTGGGCGTCGAGATCTCTCGCGTGTCACGATCGTCTGTGAAAACGAATTCAAGCGTAGGCTCTGTGACAGCGATCGCGAGCGTCAGCGGGATGGAGATGGTGTTGTCGCTATCTTGGGAGAAGGTTGCTTTGACGACGAGACGATCTCCCCGCTTGACTTCGCTCAAGTCGAGTAGAACGGCTTTTGTCTCAGCATTTAATGGAAGGGGTAACCCTACGATCGAACTGTTACTCGGGTCTCGCAATGTAATCGATTCGCCTTCGCTCCCCGAGAAGGCGACTTTGCCTGCAACCGTGGAGCTTAGCGTAAGGCTTACACTCGAATTGGGCGTCGAGATCTCTCGCGTGTCACGATCGTCCGTGAAAACGAATTCGAACGTCGGGTCAGCTTCCTGGCGGAAGGATGCCCGGCGGAGGGCGTGATCGGTCACATCCGAACTACGCTCACTGTCAATCGGCATTACGTCCCTGAGACCCTTGTCGAGGGAGCCAGGAACCGGTTCCATCTGAGTCACGACCGGCGCACCGTCGAGTTGGTCGAGGGCCCAGAGCCTCAACCGCTCCGCCCAGCCGCGTCCCGCTCCACCCATGACCGCCGAGGTGCCAGCCGCAACCATCATCACCAGGGCCGTCTGCAGGAGAAACCGTTTCGTCATCACACGCTCCCGATTGAGGGATTCGTCAACACGAGACACAAGACGCTGACGTGGCGCTGGCAAGCACTTAAAGTGGGACAGAGCGTGGACCGATTGTTCCAGTCCGCGCGATCTTTAGCAGTTCAGTCGGCTGATCGGAATGTGCGGCTTGAGCCGACTTTGCCGGCTGTTTATCTTGGTGCGCAAGAAAAAGGCCCTTCCACGAAGATGGTTCTCCGCGGAAGGGCCTGAACTTTGATTGCGTGTTTGTCTGGGAACGCCACTCAGCGAATCGTGGGACGATAGATCAGCTCCTGGTTGCTCACGCGTTCAATGGCCGTTCGGAATCGGTTTTCCTCAATCCGGGTCGTTGCTTCGCGACCTCGGGAACGGAGGTAAGGGATGCCGGGGGCGTTCGACACGACTTGACCGACCGTCTGAACTGCTTGACCAACGACATCTCCGGTCGTCGACGCCAGCCCGCGAAGCGATTCTCGGGTCGCGGTACTTGCCGATTGGATCGAGCGGCGGAGGGGACTGTTTGCACGGTTCTCCTCCCGAACTTCAGCCCGAACCCTGCCGGCTTCATGCAACCGCAAGGCGGCGCCTCGTCCTGGAAGGTAGGAGACCGCAAATTTCTCAGGGTGGGTCTTGAGAAATCGGACCTGAACGCGACGATCAGAATAGATGTAGGTAATGGTCTCGTCGTCGTAAGCGATTTCCGGATATCCCGACGGCAGTTGGAGTTCCACGTAGAGTTGCTCGTTGGTATTCGGGTGGCGGGCGACGACAACCGTCGGACCTCCAACCACAAACGGACCCTGGTACTGCTTATTCCCGTTGTAGTAATAGCGATGGACGTGGACCGCTGGGGGGATCGCGATCCCGAGCCGATCGAGTTCCGTCGTGATCTGGCGGAACTCTACCTCAGGAAGACCTCTGGGATGGTCGCTTGCCAGGTAGATCACGAGATCATTCAACCCGCCATCCTTGGCGCGGGGGTCGGTGGCGCCCGCCTCACCGACGAGGCCAAAGCCGATGAGCAGAGCCAATGCCGCAAATGAGATGGGGCCGTTTCGAAGCCATCGCATGAGGGATCCTCCGTGTCTCTCGGATCAGCCGGGCGCCTCTGCAAGCGACCCCCAGCACCGTTGCCCTGGCTCACCTCTTAGTGACGGAACACGCCGGAAATGGCGAACTTCGAGGCGTTGATCGTCGTGACCCGAGCAGACTCGATGGCATTGGTTGCCGTGAGTGTATAGAGGGCCGCTTCAGGAGCACCCGGTGACAGCGGGATGTTTCGACTGGTGTTGAGCAGGGTTGCCAGCAGACTCGTTGGGAGACGAGGATGTGTGATCCGACGTGTCAGGAACTGCTGTAGGGGAGCAGCAGCCATCCCTTTGTCCTTAGAAAGCACGCCTGGGAGTCGAACCAGCGACTGGGTGAGCTGCTGTGAAAGCAGATTGACGCGTTGAGTCGTGGCTGCCTGAAACGCAGCGCGTGCCGCGTCGACCCCCGCGAGATCCGATGCGAGATATGCGGATTGGGCTTGTAAGTAGTCGGTTGTGAACGAGTCGAAGATCCGGTCGATCTCGTCGCTGACCCGTGTCGTTCCGGAGTCGCGAAACTGGACACCGCGTCCGAATGCGTTGATCAAGTAGGGCTGCACTCGCGTTCCCAGCATCACCTCTCTCGCCGGAACCTGCTCACTCATCCACGCTGGGGCCCCGACCGTGGGAAGCCCCCCGGACATGGCGACTCGGGGTTCAAGAGCGGCCTCGCCTCCGCAATCGACTGGGGATGCGGGCTGGAACCGCCGGCGGGTTCGGGTAGCACGAGTGTTCACAGCGTTCCCCCTCGCGAGAGATCAAGAATCAACACATTCGGAACGGCAACCGTCCGCCAGTTCCCCGCCCCGCCATCGAAGTCCCCCGAGCGCTGACCAGACGGAAATCCGACACCCTCCACGAGGTGTGTTATGGTTAAGGTCAGGGAGTACGACTCACGAGCAATCTGTAGTGTTCAGAATCTTTGCCGTGCCGTCGCCATCTCAAGGGACATGAGAAAAGTCACTGCCTGAACAATCGGCAGAATCCTCTCGAGCCTTGAGGCTGAGCAGGATTCACCATCGGGTCGGAGACAAATTCGTCGGATGACCGACGGGAACGACTCACACAAGGGATCGATTATGAGCCGATGGATCGGACTTTTTCGTGCTGGGTCTTTCGCTCGGCGTCAACGACATCGAACGGTTTCGACCCTGAAGCCGACTCTTGATCTCCTCGATCGACGAGAGTTGCTTGCGCTCGTCGTGACACCTCCGTCAGATGTCCTGGAGGGACAGCCAATTTCCGGTACGATCGCAACCTTTGACCCCAGTGATCTTGAGGGGACTTTCGACGAGAACGAGATCCTCGCCCAGGTAGACTGGGGGGATGGCACCACATCCACGGCTCGGGTTGCTCCAGCCTCCGGCGAGTCGGAGATTCGAAACGTCGTGGTCCCCGAATCAGACGCGCATGTTTACAAAAATAACAATACATACACACTGACGGTCGTCGTGCCCAGTACGGGAGAAGGCGTCGCCGAGGACAGTGCTCCGATCGCGATCGCACCAACCAAACCTGAAGGCACTGCGAAGATGGTGACTGCCACTGTTCGCACACGATTCAATGACGCAGTAGCCAACTTCACTGACGCGAATTTAGATGAGTCTCCCGCGAATTTCGCAGCATCCATCGACTGGGGTGATGGTGCGATCTCACCAGGGGTTGTTCAGCAAGATGGCCCAGGGCAGTTCCGAGTGCTCGGTTCCCATGTGTACTCGACCGTCCCCGTTCCTTCCAGACCACTGGATTTACGTGTCACTGTCAGAGAGGACGGAGTCCCCGAAGCACTCGTGTTGGAGGGACAGGCGGTCGTTGGCCAGACAGATTCGTTTGTTCTGACGCCATTGTCGAGTAGGGTTCCCGCCAATGTCCCATTCTCAGGCATCGTAATTGGAACGATCGAGGTCATCGACTCCAACGCTGTCGGGGAGGACGACTTTCGGGTCAATTTGACCCCATCGGAGACATTCCCTGGTGATAACACACCTCTCCTCACGGTGAGTCTGAGTCCTCGTAACGGGAATGAGACAACCGTCTTTAACATTGTTGCCTCGGGTCAGTATTATGGGGTTGGAATCGATCGGGCGAAGTTGACCGTTACTCGAATTTCGACAGGTGAGACATCGGAAGCGACGGTTGAAATCAGGGCGGATCGTTCCGAGCCGATCGCACTCGCGGGGAGACTTACTCCGTTTACAGACACGGGCGCTTCCAATCAGGATGCGATCACGTCGACACCTTTTCCAGTCTTTGCTGGCACAGCTGCTCCCCATTCCGTAATTCTCTTGTACGGCCGTCGCCTCGACCACAAAGTGGAGACGCTCCTCGGTCGAACGGTGACAACCGTTAACGGGAACTGGCAACTCAAGGTCGGTCCGATTCCCGACGGAAGCTATACCATCCGTGCCGTCGAGTCTGTGCCAACTACTGAACATGTCCCTGTTTATCTCTACGATGAGCTCCGGCCTCTGACCATTGACACCGTCGGACTGGCGATTGCGAAGGTTGAGCGTGTCCCCTCATTGCCAGGGCTGAGAGTCTATTTCCTCCCGGACACGAGCGGCTTTGAAGAGTCGACGCTTCTCGAGCGAACGAATTACTCGATCGAGCGTCGTCCGACACGGTTCGGTCTTCCAACCGCGACGGCCAAGAAGGCGCAACTCGGTGCCTCAGTCTCGGGGTATCTGACAGTCGATCTCACGTTCGATCGTCGAGATGCCTGGTTTGCTCGACGTCTCTCGGTGGAGGGGCTCAAAGATAAGGCCGGGAATCCCCTTGGGGGGCAATTTCCCGTGACAACGCACGCGTTTCCCACGCGAGTTCGCCCTTTCGGTCTGCCGGTCTCAGCCGGTCGAATTCCGCTCATGACATGGTTTCGAGCCTTCGGGGCCGGTCAATCCGGTCTTTAGTGCGATCGCCAGGCTCACCGGTAATGGTCTCCATACCGACAATTGGGACGATCTCTCCCAAGTATGGGGCGATCGTCCTTGATTCAACGGAGGCCATTCTTCGTCCACCGACCGCGCCCTTCGCTTTCATGGTTGCGAAACAGATGCGGGCTCTCGAATCCTCGAAGGTCACCGCCACGAGTCGCTCGTAATCTGAAGGTTTGTTCTCTCCGATCCCCTTCCACTTGCAGAGGATAGACCATGAGTATTCGCCAATGTGTGGCGTGCGTTTGGGTACTCTCCCTCGCCTTGGTGACGTCCTTCCCTATTCGTGCTCAAGACTCACTCCCCCAAACCTCCCGAGAGCCGCTTACGGATATCCGACTTCGTCCCCTTACGCCGGATCTGGTACCCCCGTTCCCTCGCCGGCCACCCCACTGGGGACGCCTGCCTGAGCACCACCTTCGATTCGGACGGAGTTCGAACGGACTTCCTCTCGAGAATTATGATAGGACGATTCCAAGGGTCGTAGCCCGCGCCGTCTCGTTCCGAACCACTGGTCCCGAGCGTATTGACGTATCTCGTTTGGTGCATCGATTTGCAGAAAGCCATTCGACTCCCTTTGCCCGATCCAAGACAGAGTTTCAAGGTTCAAATCGCTTGACCGAAGTGACTTCTGAGATCCGCTCTGAGCCCAGCGAAGTTCGGTTCAAGCGATTCGAACTCGCTCAGCGGCAGTTGGTTGCAGCACCCTTCGTTCTCAACAGGGTTGGAGTTATGGTGTTCGACGATGGTCACGTGCTCGGAACGGGCGAACTCATTCACACCGGCGGGGTCAAGCAATCGGAACGGGGCGGACAGGTTTTAGTCTCGGTTCGAGGATTGGCCGCTGGGCCCGATCGTAACGCCGACCCACTGGCACCGGGCGTGATTACGCTCTGGTCAATTTCCGAGTCACTCTGGGTCCCACGGGGCGGTCCAACCCCTCTCGTGATCCGATTGGACTTCTCGAATGATCCACACTTAATAACTCAAGTGGCCACCGGATTCGAGCTAACAACTCACATCGAGGTGACTCTTGAGCGAAAAGATATAAGATGAAACGCTGATTTCATTGCATAAATATCTTCTTGTGTATAAATTTTCTGTGAATGTGTCTGATTGATATCTGTTCTTTTATTATGGGAGGACGCGATCCTCCAGGATTGTCGAGAGCCGGGCGGCAGGAACGACTGTCGCAGGGATGGTCTGCGAGAAATCTAGAGGACGGGGCATGATCTCCCAGAAACGAAGGTGCTGTCGATCCAAACTCCCGGAATATGGTCAGATAGATGGCCAGGTACGCCGGAATGCTATCGTCTCCTCGGTTGATAAAGCTGGTGTTTCTCCGTTCCCCGATCCCGAGGACACGCCCCCCGCCGTTGGGCCACCTGCACGTCTGCTGATCGATCACTGGCTCCCGTCGGTTCTCTGTCTGATTGAGCGCGAGCAGGACTGAGTCTCTGTCGAGCATGTCTGCGTCACTCGGAACCAGAAGCCTCGGGAAAGGGCCGCAGCCGGAAGAACCCGGAAATGCAACAGGCTCTGGGGAAGAACAACTGCCCGTTCGTCTGCTCCACATAGCCCGGCCGAAGCCTCCATTCAATTTCATATCAACAAGCAATTGCTTGTGTTTCGCTAACGACCCAATGATTCCCCGGAATCGATGGGACGGCGGCAGACATTCCCTGACCGCACGCGAAGAACCCGACGACTCGGCGACGGTGGACACAAGCAACCGTTGACGGGGTAACTTTTTGTGGACGAAGGGTCTCATCTCTGTTCCCGGCCTCCGAAACGAGTGCTGGACCGTGACGGTGCCCGTCCCGACTGCGAGTGGCGTCGTCCGAGAGCCTCAGGTTTCCGATCCCAGGTTCCTTTCTTGGACTGACGATCGAATCGCTGCTCGTCACCCACTGCTCCATACATCAAGGGCCGCTCGGTAACCGAACCGATGGCATTGTCCGGAGCATCGACAAATCGATAGGGCCCGCCGACGAGGTCGACTTCGCTTCGATCGAGGGGGCCCGGATCAATAAACTTGCCGCGAACTTCGACGTCGTCCCCAGCATGACTCCCAATGGACGACTTGATTTCGAAGATTGGGGCGTCCGGAAAGGGGCTCCTGTCTCGCCTGGCGTCCCCATCGGGCATGATCGGCCATTAGGGACGATTCGGGGCATGGCAACGATCAGTCCTTCCCCTCGGTCTTCTCGGGCTCGATCCGGTAGACGGCGCCTTCGATGGCGACGATGACCAGCTGGGAGAAGCTGAGGCACTGGTTCTGCTCGGGGGAAAAGCGTCGAGAAAGGTCGAAATCGGGGTGCTGAACTGGCTCAAGACCCTGGCGTCTTTCTTGGCCTCGGCGGTGACGGAGGAATCGATCCAGCGGCTCTGCCGAAAGTAGAAGGTCTTCGAACCGACCTGGCGGACGCTGGTGACCGGGACGGCGTTCCCTTCGAAGTCCTGCGCGATCGCCATGCGTCCCATAATGCCGCCCATCATGACACTGCCCATGCCGAAGCCGTCGGCGCCTTTCACCCGAGCTTGACCGGCCTGCTGCTGATCTGCAGGGGGGCCGGCCAGGAAACCACCCTGAAGCCGGGGACCGGCTGCGAGGGCGGTAGGGGCGGGGGCAACGATGGATTTGGAGCCGGGGAGGCGATCCGCCCTCTGATAGAGTGCCTTGTTCTGACGGAGGCCGAGATGGCAGCGAGTCGAAGGACATTCACTGCCGAGTTCAAGGCCGAGGCCGTCCGGCGGGTGACCGAAGGGAGCAAGAGCCTCGCCGAGGTCTCCTGCGAACTCGACCTGGGCGAGAGCCTGCTGCGGGATTGGAAGCGGGCCCTGGCCACCCAGGGGGATCAGGCGTTCCCCTGCAAGGGGAACCTGCCCCCCCGTCGAGGAGGAACTCCGACGGCTGCGGGACGAGAACCAGCGGCAGCGGGCCGAGCGGGAGATTTTCAAATAAGCGACGGCCTTCTTCGCCAGGGAGTTGTCGTGAGGTATCAGTTCATCGAGGCCCAGCGCGAGCGTTGGCCGATCCGGCTGTTGTGCGAGGTGCTGGACGTCTCCCCCGGCGGCTTCTACGATTGGCGACGTCGACCGCCGAGCGACAGTCATCAGCGACGTGGCGCCCTGGTTGCCGGGACCGAGACGATCCACCGCGAGGTCAAGGCCCGCGACGGCAGCCCGCGGATCCATGTCGAGCTGGTCGCCCGGGGCGAATCCTGCAGCGTCAACACGGTAGCCAGGCTGATGCGTCGGCACGGCATCGCCGCGAAGACGAGACGGAGGTTCCGGAGCACCACCGACTCGAACCACGATCGCCCCGTGGCCGCGAACCTGGTGGACCGGTAGTTCGAGCCGGGGGTGACCGACCGGGCCTGGACGACCGATATCACCTTCGTCCCGACGCGAGAGGGCTGGTGGTCCCTGGCGGCGGTGGAGGTCCTGCACAGGCGGCGGATTGTTGGCTGGTCGATTTCCGAACGGATCGACAGCCGCCTGGTCGTCGATGCTCTGGAGATGGCGATCGCGACGACTGCCAGGCTCCGACCTGGTGGCCCACTCGGATCGGGGCAGCCACAGGGCACCGCATCTAATTTCCAGCACTTTCGCAGTGGACTTGGATCTGGTATTCGTCGTCCCACGACGCCTTCAGCCGCTTGCCCTTGATGCTCCCCTTCAACGAAGTGTCGCCCTTGAGCAGGCACAACGCCAGGCGGCGGAGCAGGCCGAAGTTCTCCGGGGCGTTCTCCTTCCTGATCCGGCTCCGATCCTCATCGAACGTTACGTCCAGGACCCAAGGCAGCGAGTTCTCCACGGCCCCATGGCTCCGGGCCGCCTCGTTGAGCAGCTTGGCGTCGACGGGCAGGCTGCTGAGGTCGTACCGCCGCTCCACGCTCAACGAGTCGCCCACGAACCGATCGCTCTCGACGAGCACCACGCTTTGCAAGCCGTCCCAATGCTCACGGCCCTCCAGCCACGAGAGGTCCGAAGTCGCCCAGCACCGCCGGGCCTCGAACCGCCCGTGCGACTCGTTCCACTGCCGGTGGTAGCTCATGACTTGCTCGCCCTCGCCCCCCGCCGATACGCCCCCTCCCAGAAGGCCACGACCTGATCGTGCAACTGCTCGTGGTTACCCTTGAGGGCTAGGAGGGAGTCGGCCTGCTCCTCCCGCATCGTGCGAGCGATCTCCTTCTGGCAGCCCATCGCGTCGATCGTCACGATCGCCCCGCAGAGATCGAGCACCTCCAGCAACACGGGGATCACCGTGATCTCGTTGGACTTCTCGTCGACGACCACCTGCCCGAGCGAGAGCGTGTTCTCGGTCGCCCAGGCCGAGACCATGGGGATCGCCACCTTGCCGGTCGGAGGAGCCCCGCAAGGTCTTGCCGTCGATGGCGACGAACCGCCCGGTGGTGACCTCCTGCACGGCCTGCATCCAACTCAAGAGGGCCGTCTCGAAGGCCGCCGGATCGAGCCGGGCCAGCACGCGGCGGAGGGTGCCCTCGGAGGGGATGCCGCCGTCGAGGTCGAGGAAGCGGGCCAGCCAGGACCGGCGATCGATGCCGACTCGTGGATGGTGGCGAAGGAATTGGCCCCGGACAGGACGCCGCAGACGGCGATGAAGGCGATGTTGATCAGCGGATGCTTCCGGGTCCACTCGACCCACGGGTCGGTCAGGTCCCGGAAGTGGTCGTGGAAGGTGGTGGGTTGGTCGCTGGGCATGATCGATTCGAATCGCGGGAGGTCGGTGGGGTGAGCCGTGTGAGGACCTCCCGTTGTACGCCCGCGACGCTCGCCCAGGCTACCTCAGATTGCCAGCTTGATACGGCGGCCCTGGCCCGTTCACTTGGTCCTCTCGGAGAGCGTCCGCCGGCCGCTCAACTGCCACTCAAGGGTATGAGTTCGACCCGTTCGAGGAGTTCGCCTTCGTCCCCCTCCTCGTAGCCGTTGACAATCTGGAGAGAAGGGTGGTCGAACGGGGCCTCCTCGTTTCGAACGCGGTCATCCGTCAGGCAGCGGAGGAAGAAGAGCAAGGCCCGCTGGTCGTATTGATCCATGTCGAGGTCGACCATCTCCGGATGCTTGTCAGGGTTCTCGCGGAGGGAACGGCCGAAATGACCACCGTCATCGTAGAAATCAATCACGTCTTCAAGAGTAAGAATGCGTCCATTGTGCATGTAAGGAGCGGTCAGCTCGATGTTGCGCAGGGTCGGTGTCTTGAAGGCTCCCCAGAAGGCAAGCTCGTTGTCGTGGAGGAACGGCTCGCGATGCCCCCAGGGCTCTTCGTGGTAGACCAGGGTGCGGGCCCTGGAGAAGAAGTGCATGAGGCTTCGGCGGCGATTGGAAGGGATATAGTCGCGGATCCAGGAGACATCGGCAGGTTCTTCCAGGTCCTTCGGGCAGTCTATTGCCGTCTGGAGGGGTGTTGGGGCGAGCTCCCGGGGAAGCAGGCCCTCAGGCTGGATCTGTTCGGGTCCATTGGGAGCGGGATTTCCTTGGGGGCGTTGCCACTGGCTTTGAAACCGGTAGGCGGAGCCGGGGGCTCCGAGAGACGGACGCTGGCGACGATTGATTTCGTCGGAGAGCTGGACGGCCTCGTCTTGAAGAGCCCGCTTCTGTTGGAGGGAGAGCGGCTCATCGTTGGGCAGGATGCCGGATCGGAGCTGCCCCCTGAGCGATTCGAGTTGCTGGTCGCTGAGCCGATCAGACAGTGCGTTTCGTTCAATGATTTCCTCAATCGAGCTGTCCCTGTCACGCCTGAGGGCCTCGATGTTGGCGGTATCCTCCGCGTGACCGATCCCGGGGTCGTAGCGAGGGGGAGCGACGCCGATGTTGTAGAAGCCGAGGTCGTAGAAGGAGTAGTGCTCGGACGCCGGGAGGCCACCGATGGGCAGCCGGGGGCGGGTGTCGACCTGACCGTCGGGGATGATCATCTTCTCGACAAGGACCGGGTCGGTCAGCTCTTCGGCGAACGCGATGCGCTGGTCTTCATCGAAGAAGGGGCGGGCACCGAGCCGGGTGTAAGCCGTCTTCTCATAGGTGTGGAGAATCTCGGCCACCCTGGTGATTTTGTCCGCCGGAACCCCTTGGGGGTGCAGCCTCGGGTGGATGAGCATGCAGAGCCGATGCAGGCTGCCCTCGGCGTCGCCTCGCAGGAGGTCGAGTTCCTGGACGATGCGGTCGGCCCGCGCTCCGAGTTCGGGCTTCGCGTTGCGGAGGACGTTGGCCGCGTTCTGGAGGGCCTGATCGTGGGCCTCGCGGAGCCGGAAGGCAAGGGCATCGGCCAGAGCCAGAGGCACAAGCGTGCGATTGATCCGGGAGACGATCGGGACCTCGATGTCCTGGACTTCGTCGCGCTCGTACACGGTGCTGAAGAGGGGAACGTCGTGGCATTCAATGCATCCGCGGTTCAGGAAGACGCGGAAGCCGTACTGGAAGGCCTCGGTGCCGGTCTTGACCAGCGGGCGATTCGCTTCGTCATCGAGTGGGAAGCGGTCGAGCCGAATCTCGCCAATCTCATTCTTGATCGCGGCCCAACGCGCTTCGACCTCGGCCCTATCACCTCGCATCATGGCATCGAACGGGGTCTGGTTCGAGATCAAAGTTGCCTGGTAGAGCATCAGGCTCAGGCCCCAGTAGAGGGAAAAGTTCGCCTCCATCAACGAGCCCGAGGGAGACTTCTGATTGGTTCCTACCTGGGAGAGTCTTAGTGGGACCGTCTGGCAGTTGCCGGCCTCGTCTCGATCGTCCCACCACTCGCGACGGAAGGCTCGCTTGATGAGATCTTGATAACGAAGCGTCTCGCCCTCCTCGACCTCATTCAGGAACGGTCCGAGCAGGCTGTCGTTGGGATTGACCTGCTGGTAGCCGAGGACCGGGGCACCGAGGAGTTTTTTGGCCAGGTCGTGAAAGGTCCGCCCCTGGTAGGACATCTCGACCTCGTTGACGATCGGACCGACGGCCTGGGAACCGAGCGATGCATTGCTGATCGCGATCCGGACAGGCTCAAGCCGGCCATCGGGCCGACGGTGGTGCAGGACCTCTCGGCGGTCGCGATCTCCGAAGATCGAGATCCCGTTGAATGTCGATTCAGCTCGCCCGTCATGGAACTGGCGGTCGGCGAAGACGGAGTTAATGACGGTGGGAGAATTGCGGGTGGTGATCTGACGGAAGAGGGTTGCATCCGCTTCGCCGAGGTCCTCGACGAACATCTCCCAGTGTTCGGGTTGCAAGAGGTTCTTCTCTTTCTCCCGAGGCACCGAGCACTCGGATTCCCAGGGCCCTTCCCCCTCGGCAGGAGACCCATTCAGCCTGGTGAAAACCCGAGGCTCGACCCCGGCCGATCCGGAGATGAACTCGTATGCCCTGGGATCACCGTCGAGGTCGAGGTCCTGGGTCGCTCGGGCTCGGACATCGTAGGGTTGTTGTGCGAGCGGGTGGCTGGGATCGGCCTTGTATTGGTCCCAAACGACAAGCGGAATGCGCTGCGTGAACCGTTGCCGGTCATCGGCGCCGAAGCTGTAGTGGCAGGAGGCGCAGGAGGTGCCCACGAAGGTACCGTTTTGCAGTCTTCGGAAGTCACTGCCAGCCTGCATATCCCAGAAGAAAGCCTTGCCGAGTGCCTCGGCAGCAGCGGGGTCGGCGATGAACTGAAGCAGGTCTCGACGGCGAATTGCCTTGCGAATGGCTGGCTCGCCGCCCTCGACGACCGAGACTGATTCGACATAGGGGTTGATGAGCTTGCGAGGGTCCCAGTCTTCGATGACGTCGCGGACCCGAGCGAGCAGTTCCAGGTCTTCATGCCCGACGAGGTGAATGATGTTCGGGGGCGGTTGATCGGCCTGTGCCTTCACCGCCTGGGTAAGAGCGATCCAGGAGGCGACCAGTGCGACCACCGCAAGGGCAACGCGGGCTCGGCGCAACATCTTCACAGGCTCCTAAGGGCAAGGAATGGGGAACGAGCCGGTGTGGTCCGAGGTCGATCCGATCCGGTCGCCTGGAAGGCGTCCCGGAAGCCAATCGTGCCTTGAAGCACCCGAATCTCCGTCCCCAGTGGAAGAGGGTCACACGGCAAAGCGGGAGTGGTGGCGAAGCTCAGGGACGGATGCCGTAGCGTTGTTCGAAAGAAACTCCGGCGATCCGGCGTATGGACTCGATCAGCAAGGGTTCGTCAAGCTCGGCCGGCAGATAGGCCCAGCGGTCGGTCTGACCGTGACCGAAGAGGAGCAAGGAAGCGTGCTGGCTCGGGTCGCGGTCGATCACCGGGTTCAGGTCGTAGAATCCCAGGCTCCGCCGGAGCCGATCCACGTCGTCGGGGTGCCCGGTGAGGAACTGCCACTCGCAAAGATTGTCGGCCCGGCTGTTGGCGTTATAGACCTCGGCGTAGCCGTGGAGGATTTCCGGCGTGTCGAGGTGCGGTTCTAGGGTGATGGAAACGATGCTGAGCTGGTCGCCGAAGACCGGGCTGAGGACCTTGCGGAGCGAGGCGAGTCGGGCACTGGTCACGGGACAGGAGTCGCGACAGGTGGCGTACATCGTATTGGCGATGAGGGCCCGGCCGGCGACGAAGTGGTCGTGGAAGCGGAGCGAACGGCCGAACTGGTTGGTCAGCCGGACGTTGGCGTAGCGGTCGCCAATGCGGGTTGAGCGCCTGGCACGCTCTCGGACGTGGGCATCGTCATCCTCGATCCCGAGCAAGCGGATCAGTTCCTGAAGCATGGGAGCACCCCGGAGATGAATGAAATTCGACTGGGCAAGGCTTCGGCGATCGGTCCGAGTCAACCATCCTTCGAACGTCGAGGCGGGATGACGTTTTCGCCAACGTCTCGGATCGAGGAATCGGGGACCGGGGGGTACTCCCAGGGAAGTTCGCCGAGCTTGCCGGGATGCTCTTCGGTCTTGCCGTGGAGCGTCAGATCATTGCCATGGGTCCGGGCTGCGGGGGCGACGTTCGGGTCGTGGGGCGTCTCGCCGGTCGAGGCAACCGGCTCGAAATTCATCATCATCCGCATGTCTTCGTGTTCCAGATTGTGGCAGTGGAACACGAAAGGTCCGTTGAACGTGCGGAACCGCATTCGGATGCGCACGACGGTGTTCGGACCGAGTGCAATCGTGTCGTGGAAGCCCATGCGCTCCTGCTCGGGGAGATGGCCGAACAGTTCTTCCAGGTTGACAAGGGGCCGAAGGGCGGGGGGATCGCCAGGGTCGAAGACTTCATCGGCTTCGAAGTCTTTTTTATATGAGACGAGCTGGTGACTCTCCAGGTGAATGTGGATGGGGTGCCACCAACCGCCCCCGCCGTTGCGCAGGACCCATTCCTCGGCGCGGCCGGAGATGGGGGCGGCGTTGGCGATGGTCGGGTCGTAGAAGCGTCCGTTGACCTGCCAGGCCCCCTTGCTCCGCTCGAAGATGAACTCGCGGACGGCGGTGACCTCGTGGTCCTCGATGCGGTGTTTCTCGATCAGGGGAGTCCCGCACTCGACCGTCGCGTCCTGCTCGGGTGGTGCTTCGTCCTTGACCTCGAATTTCAAGAGGGCGATCGGGCGCTTCAACTCGGCAACCCGTCGCGGCCGAGTCGGGGGCAAGCTGGCTTGATCCTCTTGATCTCGCTCCTCCTCCTGCTGCTCTTGCTCCTCATCCAGGTCCCGCAGATCGAACGGAATCGGCAGCACGCGGGGATCCCCGAAATCGTCGAGTTTTTCGCTAGGTCCTCGGCCGTCGGTCTGGGGCATGGTGTTGACAAGGTAGAACGTTCTTGGGCCGGTCGGGCCATGCTCATCGGAGCCGGTCAGTTTGGGGAAGTCGACCACGAGATCGGCCCGGTTCGCCATTGTGAGAAGAGTACTCTTGCGCTCCAACGCGTGCGACCAGAGCCAGCTATCCTTGCCGATTTGCAGGAAGGGGCAGGATTGTGCTTCCAGTTCCTCCTCGTCGAGGCCCACTTCCATGGCACGTCGATAGACATCTTCGGAAAGGAGTCGAAGGCGATAAACACGTGCATTCGAGCCGTTGAGGACGCGGATTCGATATTTTCTGTTATGCATATCTCGGTATGGCCAGGGCTGACCATTGACGAAGAAGGTGTCGCCGAGGTAGCCGTTGTGGGCGTCACTGTTGTAAGCAATCTGGCCGGTGTTTCGGTCAATCACCTTGTCTTGCAAGACCAGAGGCAGCTCGAAGGGGTTGTGATAAGGCTCCTTTCCTGGGAGGTAGTAGCCGGGGTTGTCGGGATCTTCGAGGTCGGATTCTTCGCTCCGGCCCTCCAGTTCAGGATCGTGGCAGGATTCGGCACCGCAACCGGGTAGCACGCCGTCCTTGATGAGCTTGAGCTCTTTCTCACCGTAGCAGAGGGCGAACCCAGCGAGCCCCTTGGCGACGTTGTAACCGGTGGCATCCATCGCGTGGTCGTGGTACCAGATGGTCGACTGCGCCTCGGCCTCATCGGGCGCGGGTTTCTCGGCACCTGCTCGCTGGATTAATGGAAGGATATTTGGATAAAAGTAATCGCGAGACTTGCCTTGAAGAATATAGAAGGTCGGGAAGCCATCGCTGTGAGACGGGTTGTGGCCGCCGTGCAGGTGGACTGACACCTCGGTCTGAAGATGGTTGTCGTAGCGAATAACGACCGGCTGGCCGAGCCGGAATTTGTAGGTAGGTCCGGGGACCATGCCGTCGTAGCCGTAGACCAAGGCCCGACCACCGGCGTCAGGACGGAGTTGGACGAGCGACTCCCGGATCGGCATCTTGTAACATTTAATCGGGAAATGGCCCCAGTTGTGGATCTGCCCGCTGTCGTCGTGCGCGGCCACCGAGCCGAAGCACTTGCGACGCTCGTCCCAGGCGTCCTGGCCGGTCTTGCGGGGGTCGCAGCCGAACTGAGGACACCAGTGGTCCGGATTCTCGGACCACTCGCGGGCGATGCCGTGAAAGACCCGGCCGATGGGGATGGGGTCCGTCGGGCCGAAGACCTTGGACTGTCCGTCGAGTTCCGAGAAAGTCCCGATTCTCGTCGGCCGTGGCGTCGGGGGGAGGCAAAGCCGCTGCGAGAACGCCCAGGAGGGTAGGACGTACTGATCGGGCTTGTTGAAGGCGGCCGTTGCGTTTCCGAATGGATCGCCCGTCTCCTGGGCCACCACATGGCCCGCCAGAAGCGAGGCCGCGGTCCCTCGGAGGACATCACGCCGGTTGATCATCACTCTGCCTCAATCACCTTACGATGGGAGAAAAACTCGTGAGGTGGCCGTGCGATCGGGATCTCAAGAGGTGGAGACATCTCGGCCCTGGGCACCGGACACAACATCCCAGGGCCCGAACCATGATCAAAAATCCTCTTGAATGTCATCCATACCCATACTATGCTCACGACCGCAGTCGCCTAATCACGCCGACTGGGGTCTGAAGATAACAGTCTTCCAAAGCATCGCAACAACTATTTTCAAAGGCTCATCCAGGATTCCGG
>NZ_WEZF01000036.1 GCF_009177065.1 Tautonia marina | reverse complement strand
CGAAGGATGGACCGAAACCCTTGGCCAGCCGAACACCGTCCCCTATGACTATGATTTTTGAAACCGTTTCACCGTAATTCCCTCCCACTCGGTCGGGCCAGGACGAGGCGGGAATCACGAGGCGACGTAGCGGCCCCCGTCCAGTTCGCGGGCCTGGCCGAGGGAGACGAGGGCGTCGAGGAGTTCCTGGACGCGGTCGGCGCGGGCGCGGAGGAAGGTGCGGGCGCCGGTTCACCGCTCCGGCGGCGCGGGCAGCTTCTTTCGCTTCGCCCAAGCGGCGACAGCTTCCGCGATGATCTCCGCCGCATCCTGGCCGGTGTGGTCGGAGGCCGATCGGAGCCAATCGGCCCATTCCTCGAAACACCGAAACTTGACCTGGCCCGTCCGCTTCCGCTCAGACGGCGGTCGGCCTCGGGTGCGCGTGGCGTCCGCCATGGATCGCTCCCCTGTTTTGCTGATTTTATGGGCACACCGATGTTGGATTTTATGCTACATATTAATATACAGTTTTATGTCGGACGAGCAAAGGGCAAGCCAGAAAACGAGAGGGGGCCGAGTGACTGGTACTCACCCGACCCCCCGAGGGCAAGGCTAGCAAGGAGCCCCACCCATGACGATCCTTTTCGACAGCACCCGCCGCGTCAAGACCACCCGCTTCGGCCTCGGCTCGATCGCCCGACCGACGCCTACGGCAACCCCCTCCCTCGGGTCGGCTACTCGACCGCCGACGCCGAATGGTATGCCTCCCAACTGGCCGAACACGCCGAGCCTTGGGCTCCGTGGCCGGACTGGACAGACGAGCGTTGGACGCTCTCCGATGCCGAGGCTGATCGACTGGCGGCGGAGGCGGAAGCCGAGCGGCGTGTCGAATCGCCCAGCTACCTCTGATCGCGACCGAGGCCCGCCGATGACGTAGGCGTTTGATCAAGCCACCCGATAGGGAACCCCACTCCACGAACGGAAGTGCGAGTCATGAGCGGGCCTGGTTCGTCGGAGCCGAGAGGAATAGGGATTTCTATCCCTCTCGGTGCCGACTCTTTCAGGCTCGAACGCTCCTAGCCTTCAGACCACGTGGGCCTTCCATAGAGCGTGTCGTAAATGTACGAACGATATTGGAGCCCTCGCCCTTGTATGGCCATGGTTTGCTGAAAAGCCGTTGACTCATCGGGGAGAACCTCGATGGTATGCGCTTCTATTCCCGAGTTGAACACGAAATTACCGTTGGGCAGCCGCTGAGCGCTTCCCAGGGCCACTGCAAAGCCTCCGAGGTCGGCGTTCAAGACCAGGCTCGCCTGCATCATCGCTTCATCCAAGACAAAGGCTTGGCCGCGACTGTGCGCCTCGTCATCCAACAAACGACGCGTGTTCCCATTATCAAAGATTATCAGGGTTGTGTTATCCACATAGTTGGCATCGTGCTGGTACGAGAACCAAGGGGATGGGTCCGAGGAATTGAGAGTGAAGTCCCCGTCCTCACCCAGACGCCAGACGACGTGGCCGTCGCCGGTCCCGTTGGCGTAATCGATCTTGATCACCCAGTTCTGGTGGCGCACGGAGATCACCAGATTGCCGTCGGCAGGAGACCAGGAGACCGCGTTCGAGTGCATCCAGTCTTCCGGGCCGAAGTCGCCGTTGATCGGGAGGCGGTTGGTGTCAAGCCAATCAAAGGCATCCCAGACCCACTCCACCTCAAGGTTCTCGTTGAAGACGAGGACCATATCGCCGAGGTACTCGGTTGGTGTGCCATCGACATCGATCGTCCTAAGTCCATTCGCAAGGACAGCCGTCTTGCCGTTCGGTAAACGCTCGGCGTCGTGGTGAAAACTAACGATCGAGTCTTGGCCCAACTTGGCCAACTGAGCATTGACCGCGCCTATGTTTGTCTCCCAAATCGTATTACCCGCCAAGTCGACCTCGCGTAGCCGATGACCATCTTGATAACTTGCCAACAACACCGATCCACCAGGGGCAATGCTCAATCCGATGTTGGGGAATGCCTGGGCCACGGAATCAAAGTACCAAGCAATATTCCCATCACGATCTGTCGCCAAGGTATTGATCGTACCCGGTGGTTGCAACAGACCGAAATGGACCACGAGGTTTTGCGTGAGATCGGCCTCATCAGTCGGAGCCTGGTCGATCGAGAAGCTCGGGAAATTCAGGTTCGTCGGCAATGCCCCAGTCGTAAATGCGATTGCGGCCGACGCAGATCCGTCATCGATAACGTGGCGCATTTCGTACGTCGCATCGGCAAGCATGCCGGCGACCAGGAAATTGGTGCTCAGGCCCGACTCGATCGGCAGTGCGTCGGTCTTGGACCACGGCCCATCCGAGCCCAGGGGCCTGAACTCGACAAACATCGTCCCACCCTCCGAGGAAGGCGCACTGTAGAGCGCCACCAGCGGATTGGAGGTTGGGCTAACCGTCGCTTCAGATCCCACGACCCGAGAGATTGCGTTGTAATTCGCACTTGTCGAATCGCTCGTCTCGGAGTTGAAGCCCGCCTTTACCACAACCTGGACCCAAAAGTCCCCTTCCTGCATCGGGGTCCAGGTAAAGCTGTTGCTCACGCTGAAGTCACGGACGACTGATGAGGGGCCGCCGACCTGCCCAACTCGAAATTGGTAGACCGCTGAGTCGCCAAAACCACTAGACCCTGCCGTCCAGGTAACGGGTGAACCGACCAGGGAATCGGCAGGGCCGCTGTTAGTGAGCGAGATCGATCTTCGACCCTCTGCTTCAATCGGCAGCCAGAGCGGCCCGAGAAGGCGGGTACGCAGACCGAGCCCCATGTTGTCAAATGCGAGTGCGAGTGCTTGGTCGTGTGATTGGAGCAAGAAGGCCTCGGAACTTTGCGGACGGTAGACGGCGGGGTCGGTGATCCCGTCACCGTCGTGATCGGCTGGAGCTGGGTCGTCCCAGGGTCCGCCGAAGGCTTGGTTGAGGATGCCCCCGCCCGACAGTGTTCCGAGCCAATGCGAAGCCCCCGGCACGAGGTCGCTATCGTTTCGAAAGACCACGAGATCAGACTTCCCGTCACCGTCGTAATCGCCTGGAATTGCCATATCCTCCGTGCCGCCGAATGGCTGGTTGATTACTCCTCCCAAAGACAACGTCGCGAACCAGTGTGCCGCCCCTGGCAGGATGTCACTCTCTTGCCGATATACCGCCAGATCCGTAATTCCATCGCCGTCATAGTCGGCCGGAATGGCGTCGTCTCCGGGGGCGCCAAAGGCCTGGTTGATCACTCCACCCCCCGAGAGAACCGCGAACCAGTGCGCAGCTCCAGGGAGCAAGTCGCTTTCCCTTCGGTAAACCGCCATGTCGGTTACACCGTCGCCGTCGTAATCGGCCGGAACGGCTTCATCGCCCGCGGCGCCAAAGGCCTGGTTGATCACTCCACCCCCCGAGAGAACCGCGAACCAGTGCGAAGTCCCGGGCAGAATGTCGCTAACTGGACGGAACACAGCCAGATCGGTTACGCCATCTCCGTCATAATCCCCCGGTATCCCCACGTCTCGAGGCGCACCAAACAGCTTGGTTTCCTGCCGGCCATCCGCGTAGGTGATGACCCAAGTGGCCGTGTCCGTGTCGTAGACCAAAAGATCGGCACCCAGATCCCCATCAACATCGAAGAACCGAGAGGCCGAGCCGACTGGTCGCGGATTCTCCCTCGGTCTAATGACCGCTTCGTCTCCGACCACTCGAGATTCCGCTGTGTAGATTTCGCTTTCCGACTCGCTCACCTCAGCGCTAAAGCTCTCCTTGACCGTCACGCGAACCTCATGATCCCCTTCATCCATCGGGCTCCAACGGAAGCTATTATCCGGACTAAAGTCGCGGACCACTGTCAAGGCCTCTCCAAGCTGGCCTACGCTGAACTGATAGACAGGAGACTCGCCATGATCGCTAGTGGTTGCCGTCCAGGCGACTGGCGATCCAACCAGTGAGAAGGGGCCATCTCCCATGAGAGAGACCGCTAATAGATTACGAACTTCAAGCGGCATCCATTCGGGGCGATGCACCCTCGAGCTCCGGGCCGTGCTCGATCTGGATACGTTCCGCCCGGGAGAACGCGTAGGTTGCTGTCGCATCTTGATGGGCTCCTTAAATGAAAACACTATGGAGCGGGTGTGAGGCCCTTGGCATCCAAATCGGCCCCTGAAGTTCGCGAGTCGCAGCCAGGCGTCCCGTGTACTTGCATGAGGGTGTCTGACCCTGATGGGATGCCTTTGACCTCGGATATTGGAGAGAGTTAAAGAGCTAATGGTCTCTCTGACGCATCAAATACCAGTCTTCTCATTGAAGGCTGATTCCAAACGACTTAAACGTCGATCCTGACAAGAGTTCGAAAGATCCGCCTCGAGCTTCCGGAGATCTGGGTAAGCACTCATGCCCGGATTCTGTCAGTTGCACTGACCCAAAAAGTGGGGCCGCATGCTTTATTTGACAATAAGAGGCCTGCGAATGAAGGGCAGAAAGCGGAGGATTGATCGGCTTGGTAAAATGTATAATCAGTCCTGAACTCCAATCCAAAATTCCCCCCTCACACTGGCAAAGTCAAGAAAAACTGCCCAGCTTGCCAGCCTCCGCCTTCGTGGTTCGTGAGAACTACCTGCACATATTTGTCGCGTGGAATCTCAAACTGATTCTCCGCGTCAGGAGCATTCAGAACACTTCAGATTTGGGGATGCAGGGTATCAACGCTGGCAAAATTGCACTTCTGCTTTTGCAGATTATGGGAACTAGAGGGAATTGCGAGGCCTCAGAATTGATATGAGACATTCGTCCGCGCGGGGCGTGATCGGAATCTCCCGTTGAACCGGTCGGAACGAGCAGCCGAGGTGAGTTGGGTAATTTGACCGGGCCGGGAGTCCTTCGGGAGGCACTTTGAACACGCGGGAGATCAGCAAGCGCTAAGCGTTACCCGGAAACGCGTTACGACACATCAGGCCCGGCTTCCTCAGTGAGGGAGCCGGGCCGTGTTGCGATTTGGGAGGGATGGCGAGTGGGTCATGGACCGTCATCTTCTCCTGAAGCGGTCGGGGCGTCCCCCGGATCTTCCTCGATCGCGCTCGGGGGCGGCTCGAACCAGCCGTAGATGGCCGGGATGACGAGCAGGGTCAGCAGACTGGAGGTGACCACCCCGCCGATGACCACCGTGGCCAGCGGCCGCTGCACCTCGGCACCCGCACTGGTGGAGAGGGCCATGGGGAGGAACCCGAGCGCGTCGGTCGTCGCGGTCATCAGCACCGGCCGCAGCCGGTCCATCGCTCCGTAGAAGACTGCCTCCCGCAGGCCAGTGCCGTTGTGCCGCAGGTCTCGGATGGACTCGACCAGCACCACGCCGTTCATGACCGCAATGCCAAACAGGGCGATGAAGCCGACGCCCGCGGAGATCGAGAAGGGCATTCCGCGAGCCCAGAGCGCGATGATGCCCCCCGTGGCGGCGATCGGCACGTTGAGGGAGATCAAGAGCGTCAGCCGCAGCGATCCGAAGGTCGCGTAGAGCAGCGCGAAGATCAGCAGGAGCGCGACCGGCACGGCGACCGAGAGCCGGGCCGTTGCCTCCTGGAGGTTCTCGAACTGGCCGCCCCAGGTGATGACGTAGCCGGGGGGCAGATCGACCTCGTCGCGGACGGCCCGCTGCGCGTCGGCGACGAATCCGGCCAGGTCGCGGCCTCGGACGTTGGCCTCGATCTGAAGGCGGCGCTGGATCGACTCGCGGGTCACCAGAGCCGGGCCTTCCTCGACCGACAGCTCGGCCAACTGCTCCAGCGGGATCTGCCGACCGAGCGGGTCGGCAATCTTGATCTGCCGGAGCGTCTCCAGGTCGGTGCGGTACTGCGGGGCGTAGCGGGCCTGGAGCGGGAACCTCGGCTGGCCTTCGAGTACCTGGCCGACGACATTGCCACCGATCGCCGCGACGGCGTCCATCACGTCTCCGGCGTTGATGTCGTAGCGGGCCAGGGCGTCGCGATCAACGACCACGCGGATGTTTGGCAAGCCGGCGATCTGCTGCGCCCGCACGTCGGCCCCGCCGGAGATCCGAGAGACGGCAGCAACGATCTCGTCTCCCTTTCGCTTGAGGACGTCGAGGTCCGGCCCGTAGAGGCTGATCCCCACGTCGGAGCGCACGCCGGAGATGAGCTCCTGCACCCGCAGCTCGATCGGTTGCGAATCACTGAATGTGTTCGACGGGACGTAGCGTGTCAGCAGTTGGTCCATGACGAAGACCAGCCGCTCCTTGTCGAACCGGAGATTCTGCTCGTCGAAGTCACGGAAGATGTCGTCTGCCAGCTCCCGCAACTGGCGGACCTTCGCCTCGGGGATGTCCTGCCGTCCGGTCATCTCGCGATGGACAGCTCGAATGACGGCCAGAAGGTCGTCGGGACTTCGGATCGTCGTCCAACGATCCTCGGGTCGGCTCCGGAGCCCCAGCAGGACCAGCGGCCATTCCAGCGGCGAGACCTCGGCCCGGGGGTGGAGCATGACGAAGATGTCGCTGATCTCCACGCCCATCGGGTCGGTGGCGATTTCCGGTCGGCCGGTCTTGGAGACGACGGTGATGACCTCGGGGAACTGCATCAGCACACGTTCGATGTTCGTCGTCCCTTCGATCGACTCCTCCAGCGCGACGCTCGGCAGCCGCCATGCCTGCAGGGCGACGGCCCCCTCGTCGAGCCTGGGGATGAACTCAGCGCCCAGGCCGGAGGCGATCAGGCCCCCGGCGACGAGCAGCGGCGCGGCAATCGCCACCGGCACCCAGGGCCGATCCAACGCCTGGCGCAGCAACGGAGCGTAGGAGGCCCGGGCACCCCGGATCAGAAGCGTATCCTTCTGCGTCATTCGGCGGGCGAGCAGCAGCGACGCCAGCACCGGCATCACCGTCACCGAGAGGACCAGCGCCCCGGCCAGCGCCGACATGAAGCTGATCGCCATCGGCCGGAACATCTTCCCCTCGATCCCCTGGAGGCTCAGGACCGGTAGGAAGACAACGATGACCACCAGGCCGGCGAACAGCACCGGCCGGCCGACCTGCTTGCTGGCCTCTCGGAAGACCCGAAGCGGAACCGACCTCTTCTCAGGGTGGGCCTTCGCGTAGTCGCCGGCCCGTCGAATGCAGTTCTCGACCACCACCACGGCTCCATCAACGATGATGCCGAAGTCGATCGCGCCAAGGCTCATCAGGTTGGCCGAGACACCGAGCGCCTCCATCGTGATGATCATGCACAAGGCCGACAGCGGGATCGCCGCCGCCACGATCAGCCCCGCCCGCAGGTTGCCTACCAGCAGCAAGAGCATCACGACCACGAACAAGGCGCCACTGCTGACGTTCTCGACCACCGTGTTGATGGTCCGCAGAATCAGGTCGGTGCGGTCGTAGAACGGTTCGATGACGACCCCCGGCGGCAGTGAGGCTTCGATCGCCTCGATCCGGTCCTTGACGCGGTCGACGACGACTCGGCCGTTCTCGCCGATGAGCATCATGACGATGCCGATGACCGCCTCCCCCTCGCCGTCTCGGGTGACGGCCCCCTGTCGCAAGAGAGGGGCGAAGCGGACCTCGCCGATGTCTCGAACGTGGATCGGCGTTCCGTCCTTCCGGCTGGCCAGGACGATGTTCTCCACGTCGGCAAGACTCGTGATCAAGCCCTCGCCGCGGACGAGACGTTGCTCGCGGTCGTGAATGATGTAGCCGCCGCCCTGGTTCCGGTTGTTCCGCTGGAGCGCCTCGAAGACCGTGTTGAGCGGGATCTTGTAGTTGAGCAGCTTCGACGGGTCGAGCTGGACCTCGTAGGTTTTCAGCTCACCGCCGAAGGAATTCACTTCAACAACTCCCGAAACGCTGCGGAGCTGGAAGGCGACCTGCCAGTCGAGGATCGAGCGCAGCTCCATGAGGCTGTAGTCGTATCCCGGGGCGGCCTTGACCTGGAACTGGAAGATCTCCCCCAGGCCGCTCGAAAGCGGGCCCATTTCCGGCTCGCCGTAGCCGGCAGGAATGCTCTTGGTCGCCTCGCCGAGCCGGGCATCGACGAGGTTGCGGGCCCAGTAGAGATCGGTCCCCTCCTCGAAGACGATCGTCACGGCTGAAAGGCCGAAACGGGTCACCGAGCGGACCTCCTCGACCCGGGGCAGGCCGCTCATGGCCGCCTCAACCGGGAAGGTGATGTACTGCTCAACCTCGACCGGCCCCAGCGAGGGGGCGTTGGTCAGCACCTGCACCTGCACGTTGGTCACGTCGGGGACCGCGTCGATCGGCAGGCGGCGCATGGCCGCGATGCCAGCGACGACGAGCAGCAGGACCAGCAGGAGGACAACGAACCGATTGTTGAGCGATGCGTCGATGATGCGATCGATCATGCGTTCGTCCTCCTGGATTAGTGCGCGTGTCCGGCTTCACCCAGCGCTTCGCCGAGCATTGCCGATTTCAGGGCGAACGCTCCGGAGACGACGACCGGCTCGCCGGGGCTCAGCCCCTCGACGACCTCGACCGCCTGGCCCGGAATCCGGCGGCCGACCACCACGTCTCGCCGCTCAAAGTCCTCGTCGCCGAGGTGGACGAAGACGTACGTTTCGTCGCGGTCCTCTTGCAAGGCCATCGACGGCACATGCAGCACATCCTCCGCGATCCCGGCGGGCAGCTCGACCGTGGCGAACTGCCCTGGCTTGAGCAGCTGATCAGAGTTGTCGGCCTCGGCCACCAGCCGAACGGTGCGTGTTTCAGGGTCGACAAGGTCGCCTGCGTAGAAGACCTCGGCCTCGAAGATCCGATCGGGGTAGGCCTCGGTTCGAAAACGGGTCGTTCGGCCCAGGAGGCCGGCCAGCAGGGAGAGATCCTTCTCGTAGATGTCGGCCTGCACCCAGACGGTCGACAGGTCGGCCAGGTCGAACAGCTTGATCTGCGGCCCAACGCGCTCATCGATGACCACGTCCTTCTGGGTGATTGTCCCGGCGAACGGGGCGTCGATGGTGTAGTGGGCCACATCCTCCCCCTCGCCAAGCGGGTCCATCGACGCCACTTGCCCCTCGTCGTAGCCGAGGATCATCAGGGCCGATCGGGCCGAGCCCTCGGCGACCTGCGCCTGCTCCAATGCCTGGCGGGCCTGGAGCAGGTGCTGTTCGGAGGTAAAGGCGATCTGCTCCATCAGGGCCTTGAAGGTTGACAGGGCCGATTCATACGCCGCCTTGGTCTGGAGGTACTGCTTATCGCTTAACACGTTGAGGCGGTTGAGTTCCAGATCGCGATCGAACTCGGTGCGGGCCTGGACCATCTTGGCATAGGAGGAGATCAACTGCTCGCGGTACTCGCCCATCGGGCGGCCCTCGAAACGGCCGACGACCTCCTGCACGGGCGGCTCGGCTTCGAGGGCGTTGATCAGGTCGGAGACATTCTGGTGAATGGTTACGGCCCACTCCTCGTTGACCTCGGCAATCCGGATCCCCTGGCGGGCCGCGACCAGGTCGAGCTTCGCCTGGCCGATCTCCCGGCTGTCGATCAGAGCCAGCTCGGCTCCCTGCTCGACGCGATCGCCGAAGCGAACGTAGACCTCGTGGACGACCCCCTCGACCAGCGAGTAGACATGAGCCAGGCGGTCCTCGTTGGTGGTGACCTTGCCCGTGACCGTGCGGACCAGGGTCAGGTCTCCCCGGACGGCCGGCTCGATCCGGAGCCCGGCGGCCCGCCATTGCTCCTTGGGGAGCTCGACGAGGCCGGGGACGTGCTCGTCCTCCTCATGCCCCTCATGATCCCCTCCGGTGTCCGTCGCTGCCCGACTGTTGGAGGGAAGGACGGGACTCCAGGGGACGAGAACGATGGCCATGCCGCCGACGACGGCGCCCAGCAGCAGGCCGACGACAAAGCCTTTCGGCATCAAGAATTGCGACAATCGCATCATGAATCAAATCCCGGTTCAAGACGGACGATCAGCGGACCTCGACAACCGATCGCCGCAAACCGGCGGCGGGGGTCGCCGAGACGAAAGCGTGAGCGTCGTCCGGGATCAGATCAGGTACGAACAGAGGGCAATGCGCGTCGATCGGCCGACAGGAGGGCCGTCCGCGTCGCCCGGAATGGGGATGGTGGATGAGAACGGGAGGCAGACCCCGAACGGGTCTGACCCGAGCAGCGAGGACCAGAAGATCGTCGTGGCCGGCAGCGGCGCGACATCGTCCCTGGCGTGCGGTGTGATCGTGACACCCTGGCAGGCGCAGTTGTGGGCCTCGTCCTGGCAACTGTCCAGTGGCGTCGGTTGGTGGTCGTGTCCAATCCCCGACATCTCGGTGCATGGTCCCGTGGCCTCAATCGACCGGCAGAACACCGGGTCGGCCAGGATCAGCCCGATCAGAAAGGTAATGATGCCGAGGCGCGTCATACGTACCACACTCGAGCGAAACGATTGGACCTTCTTTCATTGTAGGAGGAGTTCTCGAATGCGAAACCCCAACCTTCAACTACGCCATCGTCTGGCTGGTCGATGATGCGGTCGGATTCAGTTCAATTCGGTTGCTCATGTGACTCCCGGACAGGGAATCGAGTCTTGCGCTCATGTGTTCACGTAACCTGCCAGTTCACGCTTCACCGCCTCAGCCTCCGGTCGGCGCGCACCACGTCTCGTCATCGCGCGGCGGTCGGGCGATCGAACCTCGGCCGGTCGGGGGATTGGTCGCTCAGAGGATGGAGTGGATCACCTCTCCCCGGCTAACCGGGTGCGGGCGACCGAGCGGGTCGAGATACTCGGAGTGCGGGGCGTATCCGAGGCAGTGGAAGAGGGTGGCGGTCAGGTCTTCCGGACGCACCAGGCCGTCTCGAGGGTAGGCCCCGATCTCGTCGGACGAGCCAAACACCTGGCCCCCCTTGATCCCACCACCGGCGAGCGCGACGGAGAAGACCGAGCCCCAGTGCCCTCGGCCGCCGTTCGCGTCGAGCCGGGGACTGCGGCCGAATTCGGCCATGCAAACGACCAGCGTTTCGTCGAGCATGCCACGATGATCCAGATCCTCAATCAGCGCCGAGAAGGCCAGGTCCGTCGGCGGCACGAGGACGTCCTTCAAGCGGCTCGATTCGGCAACGTGGCTATCCCAGCAGGGGTTGGCGGGGGGCTCGTCCGGACCTCGATACCAGTTGACCTGCACGAGCCGGACACCGGCCTCGACCAGCCTTCGGGCCAGCAGCACTCCCTGGCCGAAAGGGGTTTCCCCGTAACGTGTTCGGACGGCCTCCGGTTCCTGAGCCAGGTCGAAGGCCCGGCGCGATCCGGAGGACTGCAAGAGGTCGAAGGCCCGCCGGGAGTGCTCGTCGAAGGGGTCGACGGTGTCCGAGGGGCTGGCGTCGAGGCCGCGCTCGATCCGATCGAGCAGGCCCATGCGCTCCCCAAGGCGGGTCGGGTCGAGGTCGGCGGGCAGGTCGATTTCCTGAATGCGGTAGCCCTCTGGCGAGAGCCGGGCATTGAGCAACCAGGGGTCTGCCGCCCGGCCGAGCAACCCGGCATCCTGGCCGGGCCAAACGCTTCCGTCGGTATTGAAGATCCGCATCGGGAGCGTGACCGTCGGCGGCAAAGGGGCGTCCGACTGCCCGAGCGTCCCCAGAAGGGCACCGATCACGGGGGCGTCGTTGGGCGGCCCCGGATTGGCGTTTTCGAAGTTCTTGGGCTGATGGGGCTGCCCGGTGAGCATGTAATAGCCGCTGGAGGAGTGGGCGTTGTCGCCGGTCGAGACGGCCCGCAGCAGGCAAAGCTTGTCGGCAACCTTCGCGGTGTGAGGCAGCAACTCGGAGATCGAGAGGCCGGGAACCGTCGTGGCGATCGGGCCGAAATCTCCCCGGACCTCGGCGGGAGCGTCGGGCTTGGGATCCCAGGTGGAATGCTGCGGCGGGCCTCCCATCAGGAAAAGCACGATACAGGACTTCGCCTTCCCGAAGGCATTGCCTGCCGTCAGGGGGGCAGCGGTTGGACCCACGCCACCCCGGGCAAGGTCGGGCAACCCGAGGCCACCGAGCAGGCCGAGGCCGCCAATGCGGAGGATTTCCCGGCGTCGGTAACCGTCGCAGAGCCGGGATCCGGGGCCGAGCAGTCGTATCATCCGGGCCTCGCTGCCCCCTGGGCCTGGGAAGAGACGAACAGTTGTTGAACAGCCCGACTCTATCAGCCAAGCGGTCGAGCCACAAGCGGTCTCGGGCCAAGGGCTCCCGATCGGTCCTCGATCAGGCCATCATCGGTCTCCGTCAAAAGGGGATCGCTAAGATATCGTTTCAGGGCTGGGGGCGTTTCCCGCGCAGGTCGAGGGCTCCGGAGACCATCGCGCTGTTCAGTCGGGCGAGCGGCCTCCAGCCCCGAACAATCAGCTCGTCCAGGTCGTCGGTGAATCGTGTGAGACGCTCGCAGCCATCCGCCGTCACCAGAACAGTATCGGAGTGCCGAAAGCCGCCCCCGGGTGAGGACCCGGGCGATACATAAATGCCGGGCTCGACGCTGACGACCATGTTCTCGCCCAGCTCGTCCTCGGAGCCTTCCGCGAGCCAGGGGGCCTCGTGGTTGCCCAGGCCGATTCCGTGTCCGAGTCGGTGAAGTCGGCAGTCCTCGCCTTCAAATCCTCTGGCCCGGAGGAACTCGGAGACCATGGCATCCAGCTCTCCGCAAGATAGACCGGGGCGGATCGATCGGAAGACCAGGTGCCGAGCCTCGTTCATCGCTCGGAAGACACCTCGCGACTCGGCGTCGGGCGGGACCGTGAAGTAGGTCCGCTCGCATTCGGCGGCGTAGCCGTTGACCCGAAGGAAGGCCAGGGCGACGTGTGCCCCCGGGCCGAGCCGGTCGTTGAGGTCGGGGACCGAGTGCGGCTGCGCGCTCCTCGGCGCGGGCCAGGTTGCCATCAGGACGCGAGTCGTCAGCGGCTCAAACGGATTCTGCTCCCGGATGATCGTCTTCGTGAGTCCCCCGGTCCGGGCGTAGCAGGCCGCGGCCGTTGCCCCTCGATAGGAGGCGTCCAGGAGTCGGCCAACGGCGAGGTCGGCGTATCGGGCCGCCCGGCGGATCATCGCAATCTCTGCCGGAGTCTTGACGGCTCGGAGTTGCTCGACCAGCGGCACGGCGATCACCTCTCGGTCGGCGATCTCGTCCGAGAGCCCCCGGGCGAGCGAGGGCTCGATGCCAATCCGACGGGCCGGGCCGATCCGTTGCAAGAGTTCGTCGATCCATCGCCTCCCCTCGGGCGCCGGGTATTCGCGATAGGTGTGAATGGTCCCGACAAGGTGGCTCGCCTTGCGCATGTGGCGCTCGTCGAGCCGGGGGACGATCAATTCCGGCTTGCGGTCTCGCCCCGGGCCGACGAGCAGGAAGAACGGTCGTTCGAGCGGCTCGAAGCCCGCCCCGGTCAGGTAGTAGATGCTGTCGAACGAGGAGACCAGGAAGAGGTCGAGGCCGGCGCTCTTGACCGCGTCGCCGAGGCGTTCCATCCGCTCGCGATATTCGTCAACGGTGATCTGAGTCATCGCTCGATCTCTCCGCCGGCCTTCGTGGCGCTCCCGTCCTGATCGACCTCGGCCGCCGCATTCCGGATCAGTCTGGCGAGGAATCCGATGAGGGCGGCGTAGTCCTCCACGCCGATCCGTTCGTCGGTGCCGTGAATCCGCTCCAGGTCGTCGCCCGTCACCCGTAGCGGCAGAAAGCGGTAGATGTCGTCGGCGATCGCCGCGTAATGCCTCGAATCGGTCGCGACCATCGAAAGGCCCGGCGCCACGATCGAGCCGGGGTAGACCTCGGCGATCGTCCGATGCAGCAGCTTGAAGGACGGCGACGCGGTTGACGAGACGGCCGAGGCCTCCGAGCCGACGTCCCACCGCTCGATATTCACCTCGTCGTCGCCGACCAGCGTCATGATGCGATCCCGGACAGCCTCTGCCGAATCTCCAGGCCGCAAGCGGACGTTGATTCGGGCTTCGGCACGCCCAGGGAGCGAATTGCCGGTCTCGCCGCCCCGGAACACCGTGACCGCGGTGGTGGTGCGGATCAGCGCGTTCAACGAGGGCTCGTTCGAGAACTGAGCCGCGATCAGCCCCCCGGTCAGCCAGCGGTTGGCGATCGCCGCGCGGCGGGGCCAGGGCATCTCGGGCCCGAGGTGGTCGAGCATCGCGCCGGTGGCACCGTCGAGCCGAGGGGCAAAGGGGTTGGCCTCCAGGCGAGCGATCCCCGAGGCGAGCCGGCCGACGGCCGTCTGTCGCGGAGGCATCGAGGAATGCCCACCGCCCGTTGCCACCAGGTCGAGCAGAGCATTCCCCTTCTCGGCAATCCCGACAAAGGCTACGGGCGCGTTGATCCCGTCGATGATTCCCTCGGTCAGCCCACCCCCCTCGTCCAGAACGAATCGGAAGCGGACGCCTTGTTCCTGCAGCGCCTGGGCGATCACGCGATTCCCTTCCAGGCCGCCGACCTCCTCGTCGTGGCCGAATGCGAGATAGACGTCGCATGCCGGCCGGAAGTCGTCGATCAGGAGCCGCTCGACGGCCTCCAGCATCCCGAGCGCACCGCACTTCACGTCCAGGGCCCCTCGGCCCCAGATGAAGCCGTCGGCGATCGTCCCTGAGTACGGGGGATGGGTCCAGTCGTCCTCGGTCCCGTCCTCGACCGGAACCACGTCGAGATGGGACATGAGCAAGATTGGCCGTTGGGTCGGGTCGGTCCCTTGCCATCGGTAGAGCAGGCTGTGCCCGCCGAAGACCTGCCGATCAAGCCGCTCGTGGACCTTGGGGAACGACTCGGCCAGAAGGTCGGCCATCGCGTCGAAGGGCGTGGGATCGAACGGCTCCCTCTCCCCCGGGGCGACCGTCCGGAGCCGAATGGCGTTCCCCAGCCGCTCCGCGAAACCTTCCAGGGGCTCGATCCGATCGGCCGGAGGAATGTCGAGTTGCTTGCTGCGAAACCCGAGCGTGTTGACAGCGAGGATGGTCGGCAGCGTGAGGACCATCCCCGCCATGCCGACTCCACCTCGGCGGAGCCATTGCCGGGTCCAGCCAACCGGCCTTCGGGATTGATCAATCGACGTCATTTGGCGGTCTCCGTTGCCTGCGAGTTGAAGTCTGGGTCCGAAGGGTTCGCGATCAGGTCGGCGATTACGCGATCGAGGCCGGCGACGACCCGGGCCATGCGGTCGAAGTCGAGCTTGTCTGGTGTGTCTTCGGGAGTGTGATACTGGGGATAGCGGAAGGGCGCGGTGTCGGTCACCATCACGGCGGGATAGCCCTCCTGCCAGAACGACCAGTGATCGGACCAGCCGACGCCCGGAAGGCCTCCCGGTAAGGCCGTGCCCTCGGAGGGGAAGGCCGCGTGCGATCGGAACGACCCGACGACGCGCCTGACCAGCTTTCGCGAGGCGAGATCCCCCACGAACCCGATGAAGTTTCCCCGGGACGGATAGAAGGCGCTCAGCGGGAACGGGTACTGCTGGCTCCCGGGCTCATCGGAGTAGAAGCCGATTGTCTCCAGGCAAAGCATGGCGACGACCGCCTCGCCCCGCGCTCGGCATCTCCGGGCGTAGACCCGGCTGCCCATCGTTTCGGTTTGGAAGAACGGTGGCTCTTCGTTGGTGAACAGCACGAAGCGAAGGGTGCGGTCCGCCACCGACCGCTTCGCGGCGAAGGAATGGGCGAGGGCGAGCGTTGCCGCGACTCCGGAGGCGTTGTCGTTGGCCGCCGGGGCGTCGCCGCACGAGTCGTAATGGGCCCCGACGACCACGATCTCGTCGGGCTTCCGGGAGCCTGGGATCTCGACGATCAGGTTCGAGCAACTCCGCCCCCGGACCTCGAACGACTGACGCTCGACCTCGTACCCGAACCTCGACAGTTCGTCGCCGAGAGCATCTGCTGCCCTGGCCAGCCCCTCCTGGTTGCCGTCCAGCGACCTGCCGCCAATCTCGACGGCAAGGAGATCGACGGATCGCGCGAGCATCGCTCGCAGGGACTCCTGCTCCTGATCGAGAGGCGGCAGCGGCCCCCGATGACTCCGGCCTGGCATCCGAATCATGGCGGAATAGCTCCCGATCGCGGCCCCCAGAAGGGCCAGGGTCATGATGCCTGCAGTGATCCGCACGCGACGGGCGAAAGCGGGGCGTCGCGTCATTTTCCTGGTTCCTCGATCGGGGGGCTCGGGTGCATATGGGCCTGCCCCGGCTCGGTGCCCTCAGGAATGCCGGGACGGCGTGATCAAAGGGAGTGGTCGAACCAGTGACTTGTCATAATCCAACTTGCGTGCCGCGGACGATGCGAAATTCCAAATCGTTTTCTCCAAAAAGGTTCGGGAGACCGTGTCGACTCGGTCGGGTTGAGGGGGCTTGAAGAAGCGCGACATTTTTTGCACGGTTCCAACATTAATTGTCGTCTGCTCGTCGATTTCAGGAGTCTCGTCGATGGCCCTTCTCAGCCCGGCGGAGAATCGGATCGCCGGAGCGATTGCCGGGATCGGCTATTGCAACCCGTTCCTGCCCGATCGCCTGGAACTGGAGCGACAGGCGCTGGGAGATGCGTTCGTCGAGGTCGGCTCGGTCATCTGGGCCCGACCGGGAGTGCCGATCGAGCGGTTGTTCCCGAATGTCCTCCTGCTGAGGAGGCGCGCCGAGACGCTCGTCGAGGAGATGCGTTCTCGCCTGGTGCAGGGCCAATCGGCTTCAGAAGAGGAACTCCTCCTCTACGAGGACCTCGCCCTCTACCTGCTCTACAGCCATCACATGAGCGCCTTCGACGGCCTGGTGATGCGGGATCGGGAGGGTGATCCCGTCGGGTTCTGGAAGGAGTTTCAAGGCGAGTTCGAGCGGCTGCTTCGCATTCCGGGGAGGCGGCTCCCTTCGGCTCACAACCCGGCGGTGATCTTCGCCGGTTTCTATCAGATCGAGCGGGCGTTCGCGCACATCTTCCAGAAGATCATTGGCGGCTCGATGCCGGCCGCCAGGCTCCGGGCGGCGGCCTGGGACTCCATCTTCACCCGAGACATGCGCCGCTACACGCGATTCCTTCACGACCGGATGGCCCCGATCACGACCCTGATTACGGGCCCTTCAGGCAGCGGAAAGGAGCTTGTGGCCCAGGCGATCGGTCGGTCGCGCTATCTTGCCTTTGATGAAGAGTCCCGGCGATTCAACCGATCAGACTATACGCCGCTGAACCTGTCTGCCTTCAGCCCGACCTTGATCGAATCGGAGCTGTTCGGCCACGTCAAGGGTGCCTTCAGCGGGGCCATTGATCGCAAGGGGTGGCTGGAGCAATGCTCTGGCCCCGACGACACGGTGTTCCTGGATGAGATCGGCGAGCTCGCCGAGGCGATTCAGGTCAAGCTGCTCCGCGTTCTCCAGGACCGGCGCTTCGTGCGGGTAGGCGAGACGACGACCCGGCCCCGGGAATTCCACGGTAAGATCATTGCCGCGACGAATCGGGACCTCAGCGCCGCGATGCGAGACGGACGATTCCGCGAAGATTTCTTCCACCGCCTCTGCGACGACCACATCACGACCCCTTCGCTTGCCGATCAACTGGCCGACCCCGATCGAAGAAGCCAGGAGCTGACGGAACTGGTCCGGTTCCTCGCCAGCGAACTCCTCGGCGAGCTGAGCCCCGGGCCTGACGGGTCGTCCGAGGCCGAGCGACTGGCCCTGGAAGCCGATGCGCTGACCCGGGAGGTCGTCGATTGGATCGAGAAGAACCTGCGAGACTATTCCTGGCCCGGCAACGTTCGAGAGCTCAGCCGATGCGTCCGGAACGTCATGGTCCGTGGCTCGTATCGGCCCCCTTTGCCGACGGCCCAGGCCGGCAACCGCGGGCCGGTCGAACAGTACCTCGATCAGGTCCGAGAGGCCTCGCTCTCAAGCGATGACCTGGTCGGCCGTTACTTCGCGATGGCCTACCACCGGACGGGAGCGAATTACAAGGAGGCAGGGCGCCGCCTCGGGGTCGATTGGCGAGTCGTCCGCTCCCGCCTCGATCGGGCATTTCTTGATCAAATCCGATCCCGGGCGGATCAATAACCTCGACATTCGAGGCGTTGGCTGCGTCTCCCGGAACGGGGCACGTTTTCAAAAGCAACCCGCCTCGATCATCACCTCCCGGACCGTTTTCAAGTCCTCTGATCCCAGCCCGGATCGCCTCGGACAGAGCCGGCCAGGCCCGGCTCCAGCGGTTGCTGCAAGACCGCCAGTTCCCGGCGGGGGCCTGCCGACAGCGGATCGTCTTGTCCACCGAGCCGGACTGGCTCCACGAGCCGAGCAGAGTCGCCGTCTACCTCGACGGCATGAGCCGGGGGCTGCACGGCGATCCGAAGACGGCCCGGCGGGACCAGCTGCTCCGAGGCATGCTCGAACTCGACGGCGACACGGTGATCGTCGTCCAGTCCCGGGACCTGGACGACCCCCAGGCGGTCCGCCAGCACCTCAAGAACCTCGCCCAGGCGCTCGGGCGATCGGACCTGATCAGATAGAGATTGTGCCGGTTGTAACGATCTTGGACCTCTGCCTTCGTAAGATGTTTCGATCCTTGAAAGAAACCCACGGTGAGGAGATTGGAGGCTATGGCGACGGTTTCGGAAGTGTCTCGTCTCCTGGGCGTTGACCGAAATAAGGTGAAGCGATGGGCGGAGTAGTTCGCCGAGTATCTGAGCCTCACCGCTCGACCTGCCAAGGGCCGGGAGCGTCAGTTTTCCGAAGCCGACTTAAGAGTGCTGGCAGTCGTCGCCGAGCATTTGGAGTTGGGAAACGACGAGGACGCCGTTCACTATGCTCTCAACAGCGGTCGGCAGTACGACGAGCCACTGCTCAAACTCGCCCGGCTGAACAGCCCGATCTTTCAGGAGCCGTCCGAGGAGATGGACGAGACGTGGCGGCACGGGGCACTTATGGGGGGGATGGCCTGCCGTGATCTGCCCCAGGTTGCGAGGGCCTACAAGTTGGCGGCGGACGAGCTTCTGAAGCAAGCCCTATCGGAGTATGAGCCGCACGAACTGGACTACCCAGTCCTCTTCCTCTACCGGCACACCGTCGAGGTCGATCTCAAGGCGGCGCTGGACAACCCGCCCGAACATCATGGACTTCCCCACGGATGGCGGGCGCCGAGTTAACGGTTTATCCGGCTCGTTCGTACTCGGCAGGTGACATGTAGCCCAGCGACTGGCCTTCCTTGCATTCCACCCGGCCCATGCTGACCTTGCCGATCGCCTCGCCCGTGCCGTCACCGAGCATGCAACTCCCGTCGGCAGCGGCACCGTGGCCAGGACCAGTCGAATCCCCGTCGAGCAGCGGGCCGAGGCGGCCGTGATCGCCTGGATGCGGCACCGGACCACCGCATATGACTCGATGGCGATCCCCCGGGTCAAGGGGAAGCGGCGGGAGGTCCGGCGGATGCTCGCCCGGCGGTCCCAGGAGTTGCTGGGCCGATACCGGCGGGGGGAGCCGGCGGGAGAAGGATGCCCGCTCAGGGTGGCGCTCGGCGTCGCAGCTTCCGAGACCCGGGATCGGCAAGATGGCGGCCGCCCGGCCTCGGAACCCACCGTGCGGACACCGGCGGTTTGACGGCGGGTCCGGCGAGGGGGACAATCGGCGTCGGCCGGGATGTCCCGGAGGCCCTGGACCCTCGTCAGCCCGATTGCATGAGGCATCCGTCATGGCAAGCTCCATCGAGTTCCTCGACCGTCGCCGCTTCCTGGGCACGGGGATCGGCCTCGTCTCCTCCCTTGCGGCGGGTGGTGCCGTCCACCTGCCGGCCTCCGGGGGCGATGGCGACGACCGAGATGGCGGTGGCCTGATCGCCGGCATCGGGCGGGAGGTCATCTTTCCCGGGCGCCGGGGAGGGACGACGTGGTTCCACCCCCGACCCTGCATGGTCCCCGCCGCCGACGGCCCCGTCGCCCTGATGACCCTCCAGTCCATCGGCGGCTCCGACGTGTTCGGGCCGGTCCACTGGACGACCTCCCCGGACCTGGGCCGCAGTTGGAACCCGCCGGATCCGATCCCGGGGCTGGGGCGACGGGACCTTGGCGACGGTTGGGAGGTGGGCGTCTGCGACGTGGTGCCCGAGTACCATGCGCAGACGAACTCCGTCCTGGCCATCGGGCACAACGTCTACTACGAGGGCGGCGTCCTGGCCCGGCCCCAGCGGAGGCGATGGCCCGTCTCTGTCGTCAGATCCCCGGATGGGCACTGGTCGGAGCCCAGGCGGCTGGAGTGGGACGATCCTCGGGGCTCGGCGATCTATACCTGCGGCTGCTCGCAGCGGGTGGCCCTCGACGACGGCGACGTGCTCGTCCCGCTGTCTTTCGGACCCGAGGGCCGCACCCACCGCTCGGTCACGACCGTGCGCTGCTCGTTCGATGGCAGGGATCTCCGCATCCGGGACGTGGGCTCCGAACTGGTCGATACGAGTGGTCGGGGTCTGCTGGAGCCCTCGCTGGCCCGCCTGGAGGGACGCTTCTACCTGACGATCCGGGCCGAGGACGACCGGGGCTACGTCTCCGTCTCCGACGACGGTCTGCGCTGGGAACCGCAGCGGCCCTGGTGCTGGGACGACGGCGAGCCGCTGGTCATGTCCACCACCCAGCAGCACTGGCTGCCGCACTCGGACGGGCTGTTCCTGGTCTACACCCGCAGGGATGAGGCGAACGTCAACGTCATGCGCTGGCGGGCACCCTTGTATGTCTCCGAGGTGGACCGGGACCGCTTGCGGCTGATCCGGTCGTCGGAGCGGGTCGTCCTGCCGCTGCTCGGCGACGGGATCGACGACCCGACGCACGTGGCCCGCATGGGCAACTTCCACACGGTCGCCGCCACCCCGGAGGAGTCCTGGGTAACCGTGGGCGAAACCCTGCCGGAGGACGGATGGCGGGGCGACACGCTTCTGGCCCGGGTCCGCTGGTGCCGTCCGAATCGCCTGGCGCCGACTTGATCCCCCGCCGAGGAGCCACACCATGACCGTCCGCTGGCGCTTGATGCTGTTGCAGACGCTTGCCCTGCTCGTCATGCCGGGATTGGCATGGTTCGACGACGACCCGGAGCCTGAGGAGATCGCTCAGGCCGAATCCGACACCGAGGCGCCCGCCGTCGCCTTCGAGGGGCTTCCCAACGGCCTCCGGATCACCATCGGCGGGGAGCCCTTCGCCACCTATCTCTTCGATCAAGGCCAGATCCCTCGCCCGTTCCTGGAGCACCTCCGCACTCCCGGCGGGTTGCAGGTCACCCGCACCAACCCGCCGGTCGAGGGCGTGGATATCGACGACCACCCGACGTTCCATCCCGGGCTCTGGCTGGCCTTCGGCGACCTTAATGGGGCAGACTCCTGGCGGAACAGAGAGCCCATCCGGCACGCCGGGCTCGTCGAGGAACCGCAGGGCGGGCCGGGCCGGGGCCGCTTCGCCGTCCGGAATCGCTACCTCAAGGACGGCGAGGTCATCGCCGAGGAGGTCTGCCGGCTGGAGATCCTGGTCCGGCCCGCCGGCACGCTGCTGGTCTGGGACTCGGAGTTCCGCCCCATGGGCGGCGCCCTCGCCTTCGGCGACCAGGAGGAGATGGGCCTGGGGGTCCGGCTCGCTACTCAATTGGCGGTGGTCAACGGCGGGCGGATCACCGACAGCGAGGGGAGAGTCAACGAGGCCCAGGTCTGGGGTGCGCAGGCCGACTGGTGCTCCTACGCCGGGGAGATTGACGGCAAGCGGGTCGGCCTGCTGCTGATGCCCGACCCCGGCAACTTCCGCCGCCCGTGGTACCACGCCCGGGACTACGGCCTGCTCGTGGCCAACCCGTTCGGGCGCAACGCCTTCACCGGGGGCGAGCCGAGCCGGGTGATCGTCGAGGCGGGCGAGACCTTGCGGCTGAGGTTCGGCATCCTGGCCTTCGACGGCGAGCCCGACCCGGATGCGGCCTACCGGGACTTCCTGGGGCAGATCGGCCACGGCGGGTGATCCAACCCCCGAGGTCGGGTTGCCTCAGTGGCCAAACCGATCCAAAACCGTCTCAAAGGGCACGAGCCTGCCGCCGTCATGCCCTCCTTGCCAAGATCAAGGCCCCCTGCGTACACGACGAGGTCCGGTAGCCGGTCCAGCCGTGGACCACGGCCTCCACGAACCCGGCGTCCGCCAGCATCCCCAGGAGCGACCGCTCCCAGATCGCCCCGGCGATTCAGTCGGACCAGGAGCCCTTGCTCGCCGCCTGCTCTGGCGTGACGTGCGGCTCCAGCAGGATGTCGGCCATCTGGAGCCGACCGCCGGGCTTCAGGACCCGGACGACCTCGGCCAGGACCGCAAGCTTCTCGGGGCAGAGATTGAACACGCCATTGGAGATGACCAGGTCGACCGACTTATCGGGCAGCGGCAGTCGTTCGATCCCGGCCAGCAGGAACTCGGCATTCGCCGTGCCGAGGGCCTCGGCGTTCCTCCGAGCCTTGGCGACCATCCCGGGCGTCATGTCCACGCCGATCGCCCTGCCGGACGCCCCGACCCGGCGTGCCGCCAGCAGCGTGTCGAAGCCCGCCCCGCATCCCAGGTCCAGGACGGTCTGACGGAGCTCGGGCTCGCCCAGGGAGAACGGGTTGCCCACGCCGCAGAACGACTCGGTCAACGAGGGCGGCAGAGCATCAACCTCGGCAGCGTCGTAGCCAAGGGCCTTGGCGCTCTCGGGTCCGACCGGGAACCGCTCTTCCCGATCGGGGTCCGTGGCGACCTTGCCGAAGCGGTCGAGGATCGAGGAACGGAGGTCGTCCGGCAGGTCATCAGGGGGAGTCATCGTCGGTCCTCCGTTCTCAGAGCTTCTCCATCTCCAAGGATACCGACCCTTTGACCCCGACGACAGGCGGGGCGAGAATCGTCCCCGGTCGGCCTCCCGCCATCCAGGGGCGAAGGCCGACGGCACGATCCCACTCGCCCGCTCGCACGCCGGAGGAGACGGGTCGCCCGATGTCCCCGCAACTCCGGGGTCACGGCACCGCCATGCCTCCCCGGCGTCGAACCGATCGGAGACCCTCCACATGCGTCTGCATCCTTCGCCCATCCTGCCCGCCCTCCTGATCGCCCTGATCCTCCCGCTCACCACCCAGGCCCAGGACGAGGGCGGCTGGGTCTCGCTCTTCGACGGCGAGTCGCTCGACAGCTGGACCGTGCGGGGCGGCTTCGCCACCTACGAGGTCGAGGACGGGGCGATCGTCGGCACCACCGTCGAGGGCAGCCCCAACACGTTCCTCTGCAAAGGCGACTATGCCGACTTCGAGCTGGAGTTCGAGGTCAAGCTCGACGACCCCCGGCTCAACTCGGGCGTGCAGGTCCGCAGCCATGTCTATGGCGAGGGCTCGGAGCGGCCCGGCGTGGTCTACGGCCCGCAGTGCGAGGTCGCCCGGAACGAGACCGGCACGGCGGGCCGCTTCTACGACGAGGGACGCAGGGGGCAATGGCTCGCCGAGATTAATCCGGAGGCGGAAGACGCCTTCGAGGACGGCGGCTGGAACCGCTACCGGATCGTCGTGCAGGGCGACCGCTACCGATCGTGGGTCAACGGGGTCGCCGCCTCGGACTTCACCGACGACCTGGACGATCGGGGCTTCATCGGACTCCAGGTCCACGGCATCCCGAAGGATGAGGGGCCGTATCGGGTCCGCTGGCGGAACATCCGCATCCGGGAACTGGGGCCGGGGGAGGAGCCGGGCGGGCCGACGCCCCCCGAGGGCTTCGAATCGGTCTTCAACGGGCGAGACCTGTCCGGCTGGGAGGGCAGCCCCGCATACTGGTCGGTCGAGGACGGCTGCCTGACGGGTAGGGCCGACGGCTCGCTGGATTACAACCGCTTCCTCGTCTGGCGGGGCGGCACCCTCCGGAACTTCGAACTGAGGGTCATGGTGAAGGTCTCGCCCCGCGGCAACAGCGGCATCCAGTATCGGGGGGCCGAGCGGCCCGACCTGGGCGAGTGGGTCGTCACCGGCTACCAATGCGACGTGGTGTCCAACCGGCCCGACTACGACGGCATGCTCTACGAGGAGCGGGGTCGCCGCATCCTGGCCCACACCGGGGAGCAGGTCGTCATCGACACCGAGGGGCAGCCCTGGGTCGTGGGCGAGTTCCCGCTCAAGGCGTTCGAGCCGGGCCAGTGGCACGAGTACCGGGTCGTGGTCGAGGGGAACCGGCACCGGCACTGGATCGACGGGCACCCGACGGTGGAGGTGATCGACCTGGACGATCGGGGACGGTCGCTCGAAGGCGTGCTGGCGGTCCAGGTCCACGTCGGCCCGCCGATGACGATCCAGTATCGGAACTTCTCCCTGAAGCACCTGCCGGACGACCTGCCCCTGATCACGCCCGAGCAGGCGGCCATACCATCCGATGCTCGCAAGGTCGCTCCCCAGGGGCGGGACAGGCCGAGGACGCCCGATGCGGATTGAGCCGCCTCTTGAAGCTCGACGTTCGTGCGTGTCGAAACGGATCGTCGGGACGACGTTCGGCGGTCGGCTGATGAGACCCGCCGAGGGGTGGAGACCGGGCCGGTCACGATCGCCTCACCTTTCCCGCCAAGGATCGTATCCGGGTCGAACGGACTGACCCAGCCAGGCGGAGACGCATGACGGAGATCCGACGAGCGCACCGGGCCGACCTCGCCGACCTCCGCCCTCGGCCTGATCCCGAAGACCGACCGGGCCGCCGTCGGCACGGTTCTGGCTGCCCTGGAGGATGGATCATTGGAGCGACGAACTCCCATCGATCCCAAACCATCTCGCTGAAGAGTTGGGCAAACCATGGGTATCTACTCCCGGCACATCTTCCCCCGCCTCTGCGATCGGGCGATGCGGCGTCCCGAGATGGCCCGGCTCCGCTCCGAACTCCTCGTCGACGTGGTTGGCGAGGTCCTGGAGATCGGCTTCGGCACGGGGCTGAATTTGGAGCACTATCCCGAGCACGTCCGACGGCTTTCCGCCGTCGACCCCGGCGAGGGGATGGGTCGCATCGGTCGGAAGAGGATCGCCCGCAGCACGGTGGAGGTCGACCATCGTCTCGCCGTGGCGGAAAGCCTGCCGTTCGAAGACGATCGCTTCGACTGCGTGGTGTCGACCTGGACGCTGTGCAGCATCCCGGATGTTCGGCGGGCGCTGTCCGAGGTCTACCGGGTGCTGAAGCCCGGCGGTCGCTTCCTGTTCCTGGAGCACGGGCTGAACGACGACCCGTGTGTCCGACGCTGGCAGCATCGGCTGACCCCGATCCAGCGGGTGCTTGCGGACGGCTGCCGGCTTGACCTGGACGTGGAGGCGGTCGTCCGGGGGCAGCCGTTCCGGGAGGTGGAGGTCGAACGGTTCCTCCTGGAGGGGACGCCCCGACTGCTCGGATCGATGTATCGGGGAGTGGCGAGGAAGTGATCGGCGATCGATCGAGCAGGACCAAAGTTCTCGATGGATGACAATGAGGAAATCACCCCGCCTCGGTCACTCGCCCCCGCCAGACTGTCCATACGCCTCCCTGATCCGCTCGACCCGATCCCGGTTCACGCCGAGGTCCGAGTGCCCGACTCGGGACGCCGAGCGGACGTGGATGACCTGCTCGTCCTCATCCACCAGGAACTCCAGGTCGTCGATGAACCCGAACACCAGGCTGGTCGCCTCGGCATGGAGGTAGCCGTTCCGCTCGTCGACGATCCTCGTCCGGGGCATCGCTTCCAGGACCGACTTGAGCCGACCGAGCGCCTCCGACGCCGACCCACGGAGCGGGAGGGGCTCGACCCGGTGCTCGGGGTCGTCGGACTGCGATGAGACGCAGTTGGGGGAGTCGGGACAGCCTGCCAGGCGACCGTCCTCGACACCGAGGTTGGCTGGGGACTTCGAGGGCAGGATGCGGTAGACGATCAGGACGGCGATCGGGACGATGAGGGCGAGGACCTGGGCGAGCTTGCGGGTTCGGGTCATCGGAGATGCATGTCCGAGGGGAGGCTGGACGGAGGGTAGGGTCGATGCTCTTGCGAGAGATCATCGAAGGGCGTGACGGTCGCCGGAGGCCCTCGGACCAGGATACCCTTCTCCCACCGGACGGACCACGGGCCCGGGGCAGAGGCGTGTTTGCTCATCCGGGCGACGACTCGGGAGCCGGGGGCTTGATCATGACGAAGAAGAAGTCGAAGCCGAGGTCGCCGTTCGAGGGACGCTGGCACATCGTCTCGATGAGCGCCTGGGACGTGGACGACCTCGACGAGGAGGAAGCTTTCATCGAGTTCGAGGTCGACCAGCGGGGCGAGTTTCGGTTCGGCCTCGTCCAGGGCATCATCGACTCTCGGGAGGGGGTGCGGGACGGCAAGCCCTGCATCGAGTGGTCCTGGGAGGGCAGCGACGAGATGGACCCGGCGATGGGGCGGGGATGGGCGGTGCTAGAAGGCGACCTGCTCTTCGGCAAGCTCTTCTTCCATCTGGGCGACGAGTCGGCGTTCCGGGCGGAAGGAGCGGCGTCGTCGAGGGGAGGCTGACCATGCCCGACGAGGCGAGGATGAACGAACCGACCAAGGTCGAGGCGATCGTCGAGACGGCGGCCTACGTCGACGACCTGGACGTCGCCGAGGTGTTCTACCGGGAGTGCTGGGTCTGGAGGTGATGAGCCGGGAGGCGGGGCGGCACGTCTTCTTCCGGGTCGGCGACGGTGTCCTTCTCGTGTTCAATCCCGTGACGACGCTCAAGGGCGACACGCTGCCTCCGCACGGTGCGAGGGGACCGGGGCACTTCGCCCTCGGCATCCGTGCCGACAAGCTGGACGACTGGCGTCGGAGGCTCGAAGCCCATGGGGTCGCCGTCGAGCAGGAGGTGGAATGGCCCCGGGGCGGACGGTCGATCTACTTCCGGGACCCGTCCGGCAACTCGGTCGAACTCATCACGCCGGGGCTCTGGGGGCTGCCGGGCGGGTGGTAGCACACCTGCCTTGCCGGGCGGATCGCCTGCCCCTAAAACACTTTCGGAAGACGGGACTTGCTGCTATCAACCGGGAGGCGACCATGAAGGCGACGTTCGGGGCGGGATGTTTCTGGGGTGTCGAGGAGGCATTCCGGCGGATACCGGGGGTCACCGACACGGCGGTCGGCTACACGGGCGGGCACACGGAGCGCCCGACCTACGAGGCGGTCTGCACCGACCAGACCGGGCACGCCGAGGTCGTCCAGGTCGACTACGACCCGGACCAGGTCGGCTACGATCGGCTGCTGGAGGTCTTCTGGTCGATCCACGACCCGACCCAGCGGGACGGTCAGGGATGGGACCTCGGCTCGCAGTACCGCTCGGCGATCTTCTACCACGACGAAGAGCAGCGCAAGGCGGCTGAGGCGTCGAAAGAGCAGTTGCAGGCGAGCGGTCGTCTCGGGCAACCGATCGCCACGGAGATCGTGCCGGCGTCGACGTTCTGGCGGGCCGAGGAGTACCACCAGCGGTACCTCCAGAAGACCGGCGGCCCGGGGTGCCACATCTGAGGACGGAGGACGGTCGGGGATCCGTGGAGGGAGGTCCTGGAGGCGGCCTTCGAGCCGGGCTTGATCCTGAATGTCCCCGCCCATCGGCAGGCCGAGGAGCGAACCAGCCCGACCCTCGCCAGTCAGGCCCGGAATTTCTCGCTGATCCGGTCGGTGGTGGCGAATTCCCGACGCTGCTCCTCACCGACCTCCTCCGAGTCGGGCTCGTCCGCCACGACGAGCATGATCGAGTTGACGACCCGCCGCTCCGACTCGTCGGGGGCGATGATCTCGGCCTTGTGCAGCACGCCCAGCGGGTTCGTCCGTGCCTCGGAGAACGGCAAGCGACTGTTGTTGATCAGCAGGATGCGGGAGTGGCCCTCGGCGGGCTCAGGCAGTTCGGTGAGGTGCGGTGCGAGTAGTTCCTCCCCCTTGCGATACATGGGGTTGAACTCTTCCAGGAACCGCCGGGGCTCGATCCCCAGGTCGTATGCACAACGGGCGTAGTCGGCCAGGGACAAGCGGCTGTGGACCACCGAGGGCTCGTACCCCAGCATCAGCAGGGACCTGTCGGGAGCCCCGTCCAGGTGGAACTTCGTCGTCTCTTGCTGGTCGAAGCGTCCCATCGATCGGAAGCGGAACGGGGAGATGCCCCGATCGGCGGCGACACCGTCCAAGTGCCGCTTGAGCAGGAGCATCAGGGACCGGAGGTCGTGCGAGCCGACGCCACGCCCCAGGTCGATCAGGCAGAAGCCGGGGGCCGAGAAGTCGACCCGCCAGACCGCATCGAAGACCCGCCCGGCGTGGTTGGCGAGCATTGGTTCCGGCGACTCCGAGAGGTCGAGGAGGTATTCGTCGGCTGTCCGCACTGTCCTTGCTCCACCTGCCCTCGTTCCCTCGCCGCCCGGTCAAGGTGTCCATCGCTTCAGGACGCTCCTCCAGGGGCCGCTCCGATCGTACCGGAACGACCGTGACGTGTCGGCCTGTCCGGCGGAGGCCGATGCCCTGGCGGATGCCGTCCAACGTCGCCGGTCGCCCCGACACCTCTGCATTGCCCCTGCTTGGGCGTCGTCAGGCTGATGGCCCCGACGCAACGCCCACCGAGGCGTCCCTTCTTGCACGGGCGGCGACGATCTGGTCCCATGACGCCGAGGACCCCATAGGAGGAACCGACGCATGCAACGACCGCCAATCGCCCGGACGACGACCCTGATCGCCGTGCTCGCCACCCTGGCGTCCTGCGTCCCCGCCGCCGGGGCGGAGGACGCCGACGAGTCGGACGGGGTACTCCGGCTCGCCACCTGCCAGTTCCCCGTCTCGGACGACATCCGGTCCAACGGCGAGTGGATCCGATCCCAGATGCGCCAGGCGAGCGACGAGGGGGCCAACCTGATCCACTTCCCAGAGTGCGCCCTGTCCGGCTACGCCGGGGTCGACCTGCCGTCGATCGATGGCCTGGACTGGGACGCCCTGCACTCGGAGACCGAGGCGATCCTGGCGACGGCCCGAGATCTGGGCGTCTGGGTCGTCCTGGGCAGCACCCACCGGCTCGGCGGCGACCACCGGCCGCACAACAGCCTCTACGTCATCAACCCCGAGGGCCGGATCGTCGACCGCTACGACAAGCGGTTCTGCACCGCCGGCGACCTGGAGCACTACTCGCCGGGCGACCACTTCGTCACCTTCGAGGTCGACGGGGTCCGGTGCGGGCTCTTGATCTGCTACGACATCCGCTTCCCGGAACTGTACCGGGAGTACAGCAAGCTCGGCGTGCGGCTGATGCTGCACTCGTTCTACAACGCCCGGCAGAAGCCGGGGAGCATCCACCCGGAGATCATGCCGGTGACGGCCCGGGCGTACGCCGGCGTGAACAACATGTTCGTCTCGATCAACAACTCGTCGGCCCCGAGGAGTTGGCCGAGCCGGTTCATCACGCCCGACGGGCTGGTCGGGGCGAGGCTGCCGACCGACGAGCCGGGGGTGATGGTCAACGTCGTGGACCTCCACGAGCCCTACTACGACGCCAGCGGCCCCTTCCGTCCCGATGCGCTGCGGGGCAAGCTGAACAGCGGCGAGGCGGTTGACGACCCCCGCTCGGAGGATCGGACCTCGTATTGAGGCCGCACGAATCCGCACGCCAGGGCCCGACCAGGCCACGGCCACGAGTCGTTCAGGATCGGCGGTCCTGCGTCCGATTGCCCTGATCGGATGCGGGGCGACCCTCCCTGCCCGGCAGGACCCCGACCACGACCTCGACGCCCACACCCAGGCAGACGCCGACGGCATAACAGACCAGGTCGGACCAGAGGAAGCCGTGCCCCAGCAGCAGCGCTCCGAGGGTCGTCCGGCGGATCGAGTCGATCCAGGGGGCGTGGTACAACTGGCTGACCTCGACCAGGACGGAGACCAGCATCGCCAGCGAGGCGACCCGTCCCGTGGCAGCCCCGGGCAGGAGCAGCCCGAGCCCCAGGAACGCCGCCGTCGCCCAGAGCGTGTCCCCGGCATAGGTCGCCACGAGGCCGGGCAGGTGGGGAGCGAAGCGCCGGGAACCGATGCCCAGGGCGATCGTCAATGCGAACAGGGCGATCCACAAAATCGGTGGTCGTCTCCAGGGCACGGGGCTCATGGCCCGTTCCCTCCCGCCCCGATCATCCGCAAATAACGATCCGCCGAGCGGTGGACCGCAGCTTTGGCGTCCTCGGGGATCGCCAGGTCGAACATGAACCCGTAGATGCGGTCGAAGGCGAACGGCTCGACGGCGGCAACCGCCCTTCGCACCGCCTCGGCGGGTAGCGGGATGTAATTCGGATAGCTGGACATGAAGCTGACATGGCGGCGGTCCATGCAGACCTGGAGGATGTCGCCGGACAGCAATGCCCCCTTCTCGTCGGCACCGGCGGGCCAGTGCAGGACCGTGCCGCCCTCGAAGTGCCCGCCGCAGCGGACCAGGGTGATCCCGTCGTGGAGCGCTTTGGTCTCCCCGTCCCAGAATTCGAGCGCCGGATCGGGACGCATGACCCACCGGCGGTCGGCGGAATGCAGATAGATGGGGACGCCGCCGAAGGCCCGGCTCCACTCGACCATCGACGAGTAATAATGCGGGTGCGAGATTGCGATCGCCGACAGCCCGCCCAGGTCGTTGACCACCCGGATCGTCGCCTCGTCGATCAGCGAGACGCAGTCCCAGAGGAGGTTCCCGCCGGGCGACCGGACCAGCAGCGCCCGCTGCCCGATCCCGAACTTCGGCGTGGTGCCGAGGCCCGTCAGCCCCGGCTCCTCGGTGCGGATCTGGTTCTCGTGGTCGGCCCGGAGTCGGTCGAGGGTGGTCCACTGCTGACCCTGCCAGCCGATGTACTGGCGCTCGTCCTCGCAGATCGGGCAGCGGTCGGGCGGCTCCGGGGACTCGGCGTGCTGGGTGCCGCAGGTCGTGCAGATGAAGTGGGGCATCGGTCGAGTGCTCCGGGGCTGGCTCGTGACCGGCAAGGGCGAGGCGATCCGCCCCACACCGTGGTATCCTACCAGATCGCCGGACGCCGGGGTCTCGGCGACGGATGCCCCCCGATGGTTCCCCAAGTCGGAAGAGAGCCGTGGCCGTCCCCAAGACCAACGCCGTCCGCCTGCTGGAGCGCCAGGGCATCCCGTTCGAGCTTCGGGAGTACGAGGTCGATCCCGACAACCTGGCCGCCGAGACGGTCGCCCGCAAGGTCGGCCTGCCGCCCGAGCGGGTGTTCAAGACGCTGGTGGCCCGTGGCGACAAGCACGGCGTCTGCCTGGCCGTCGTGCCGGGCGACTGCGAGCTTGACCCGAAGGCCCTGGCGAAGGCAACGGGCGACAAGAAGATTGACACCGTGCCGCTGAAGGAGGTCGAGCCGCTGACCGGTTACGTCCGGGGCGGCGTGACCGCCCTGGCATGCAAGAAGAGCTACCCGGTCTTCCTGGACGAGACCGCCGAGTTGTTCGAGATCATCTCGATCTCGGCCGGTGTGCGGGGACTGCAAGTCCTGCTCGCACCCGGCGACTACATCAGGGTGACGAGCGCCAAGGTCGCCTCAATCGCCAAGGACAAGCGGTGAAACCCGGCGACCGATGAGGTGTGTCGGAGATCGGGGAACGCTTCATGACCGACCCGGACGACATCCTCTCCTACAACCGCATCGCCTGGGACCGGCAGGTCGAGCGGGGCAACCGCTGGACCCTCCCCGTCGACACCGGGGTGATCGCCCGGGCCCGCAGCGGCGACTGGTCGATCGTCCTGACGCCCTCCAAGCCCGTCCCCGTCGACTGGTTCCCGCCGCTCGGGGGGCTTGATGTCCTCTGCCTGGCGGGCGGAGGCGGGCAGCAGACACCGGTGCTCGCCGCCGCCGGGGCGAACGTCACGGTCCTGGACAACAGCCCCGCCCAACTCGACCGAGACCGGATGGTCGCCGAGCGGGAGGGGCTCACGATCGAGACCGTCCGGGGCGACATGGCCGACCTGTCCGCCTTCCCCGACAACCGCTTCGACCTGGTCGTCCACCCCTGCTCGAACGGCTTCGTCCCCGACGTGCGCCCCGACTGGCGGGAGGCGTTCCGGGTGCTGCGTCCGGGGGGATCGCTGCTCTCCGGCTTCACCAACCCGGTGCTCTACCTGTTCGACGAGTCCGCCCTGGATCGGGGGGAGTTCCGGGTCGCCTACTCGATCCCGTATTCGGACCTGACGAGCCTCGACGACGAGCAGCGGCAGAGGCTCGCCGAAATGGACGAGCCGCTGATCTTCGGGCACACCCTGGAGGACCAGATCGGCGGGCAGGTCGCCGCCGGGTTCGCCCTGACAGGCTTCTACGAGGACGTGGACCCGAACTCGCCGCTCGCCGGGCGGATCGCCACGTTCATTGCCACGAGGGCGACGAAGCCCGGCTGAGGTCGATCGGGCATACGACAACAGGGCGGGAATCCCGTCCCACCGGTTGCTCGATCGTACAAACTTTGTAATCCACCGAAGCTGATCGTCCGGTCGGCTTCATCCGACCGGACGACTCTCTACTCGCTACACCTCGACGACGACCCTCGCAGCCGATTCGGATCGGGCGACCCGACGGGCTAGCTTTCTGTCAGAAAACACGGCTCCGTACCGTGCAATCGCATCATTTTGATCCGGATGTGAGACTGGATTAGACTCTCGGCTCGTCGTCGGTGGATGTGCTGAGATTACCCGATCCTGTCCACTTGAGACGAACAACTTCGTTTTCCTATAGGA
>NZ_WEZF01000035.1 GCF_009177065.1 Tautonia marina | reverse complement strand
AGCCTCTCGATTCTTCTGATAGTTAAAGGACGGGGGGAGATGCGATCTTCCCCTCCCGTCCGACACGCCGCAACCCGTCCTGGAAATGCGCACCTATTGGGAGATCGCACCTCATGGCCACCTTGAAGCAAACGCTTGCCAACCGTCTCAACGCCTTGCACTCCACCGGCCCTCGCACCCTCGAAGGGCGAGCCCGATCGGCACGCAATGCCCTGAAGCACGGCCTGTCGCGCCTCGGCTCGACCCCACCGGCCGCCCTGGCCGACCAGATCGCCGACCGCATCGAGCAGTGGCGCGACTCCTATCGCCCCGAAGGCCCGGCCCAGCAGTGGCTCTTTGAACGACTCTGCGCCGAGTCGGTTCGGCTGGACGCTTGCTCCTGTCGCATCCTCGCCGCCCGAGCCGACCAGGCCGAACGCGCCCTCGAAAGCTGGGATGACGACCGCGCCGCCGAGGTCGCCGCCCTGGCCGCGACGCTGGCATCCCGTCCAGAAGTCATCCAGCCGAAGCTTCTCCAGAGCAAGCACGGCGTCCTTTGGCTCCTCGATCGCTGGGACGAGGTCGCCGATGCGATCACCCGCTGCCAGGGCTGGACCCCCGAACTCTGGAACCTGGCAATGGACCTGCTCGGCGTGTCGGCCCTGGCCCGAGAGGGCTCGGGCCCCTGGGATCTCGATCCCGAAGACAGCGGGGCCGCTCCGGGTCTGGAACTGGTCCGTCGCTGCATCGAAGCCCTTCGAGGTCGCCTCGACACCTCGCTCAATGACCGCGACGCCCGCTCCCGCGACGACACCGCGGAGGGACTCGGCCGCGACTCGGCCGACGTACGCCTTTTGGAACGATACGCGGCCGATGCCCGCCGTCAGATCGACCGCTGCCGAACCGAACTGCGTCGACTTCAGGCCGCCGCCGAACCTCAACGGTCCGAGCCCCATCACTCCACCGCGCCACCCCCTCCCACTCGCCCGACACGACACCCCTCCCCACCCCCCAACACCCCCTCCGACACCGATCGGTCCTCCTCCGCGAGGAACACCCCGCCATCCTCGCCGCTCGCTTCGTCCCCCGCTCCGGCACTCGTTCGATTGTCTCCCGTCCTCAGCCCGGCCCACGCTCCCGCTCCCCTCGCCAATCGACGAGCCCGCCGCGCTCAGGCTGCCAAAGCTCGACGCTCCTGATTCTCAGCCTCCCGCGCCTGGCCCGTCGTTCCCGAGCCCGGCCCCCGATCGTCCCCACCCTCGAACCCTCGCCCGGCGGCCCGATCAGTCCGTCCTGTCTGGGAATCTCTGCGTCCTCAACCCATCCCAACCCCCTGGATTCATCCCCCTTGGTCCATCGTTTCCCGCATTCCAAGCCCGTCGCCAACCATCCCATGGAATCATTCGACTTCATCACGCATCCTTGCGCGAAACGAAGCCAACCATGCCCATGCTCATGATCCAGGTGAAATCAGGATTTTCTGGACGGCTTGACGCTGGATCGGTTTACTCATCCAGACGAGACGGGTATCGTAAGCAAGGTGGCGTAATATGGCCCCATGTGAAAGGACTCGGCGGAATGAAGCTGAACGCTGACGTCTACGAGTCGCTGAAAGAAGCGCTCACCGACGCCCTGGGCCTCAACGAGACCCAGCAACTGGCGCGACCGGCGCTCAATGTTGACTGGGAGAAGGTCTTTGCGGACAAGGATCTGATCGACGACCGGGTCGAAAAGCTCATTCGCCGAGCCGAGCAGCTTGACCGCGTCCACATCCTTGCCGTCGAGGCCCTGAAGACCGTGCCAACGAACCAGAAGTTGCAGACCTTCATTCGGGAACATTTTTCCGAGACGTACCCTCCACCCTCGCGGTTCCTCGTCCGCGTGCCCGTCCCCGACCTAAAACGTCGTGTCTGGATCGGCGTTTCCCTGGGCCTGATGCTCGCTTTCGGGGCAGGCGGGTTGCTCGGCTACGCCCTCCGCTCTTCCCCGCCAACTGCCACAAAAACTCAGAACCCCTGGGATGCGAAACTCGTTCGGCCGGCAGAAATCTACACTCCCCTGGCAACTCCCCCCTCGAAGCCTTCGAACTGGCCAGAGGTGGATACCATTGCAGATCAACTCTCACGTGCTTCGATACGCGACGTCGATGGCGCCGAGATTGCCAATCTGGTGGTCGAGTTCGGTCCGTTCGAGGAAACCACGGAGCGCACCAGGATCAGAACCCTTGTCGGGGCGCGAAGCTATATCCTCGCCCAGCTCTATAAGCGGCAAGGCAATCAGGAGCCGACTCTGGTCAGACAGCCAGGTCCGGTTCAGCACGGCCCCAATCCTCTTCTCCTGACATTGCCGGAGTGCAAGCTGGGAGAACGTCTCTACATGGTCATGAGCATCCGGCCATCCGAACCCGCAACGACCGGAGGCCTCCCTCCCGATATGGATCGGACGGCGTTGCGCTCAATGATCTCGTTCCGGAGGTTGACCGATGACGACGAGAACTAGCCGCTGCCTGCAACTTGTTCCTCTGCTCATCATGGCCTGGTCGGCAACGGCGGCCTCCCAGGGGGTCATCCGGGTCAAGGCCATCGATTCCGACGGGGAGGTCTTGTGCAATCCCTCGTTTTCCCTGAAGCGGATGTCGGGAGCAGGGTTGGGCGACGCCTCTGAGCCCGATCCTAATGATCCGGGAAGCCACTTGGTTCCGGTGCCGCCAGGGGTGAGCGACCCCGTCAGCCTATACGTCTACCCGCCGAGTGGACAATTAGTCTCCTTCAACAACGTCATGGTCCAGTACCTCTCGCCGACTGCGCAACAACAGATTGTCATCATGATGCCCCGGTACAGCGAGATCGCCTCCACCTTCGGCAATACCGGATATTCGCTGGTCGCCCGGAGTCTCCGCGTCGACCCGGCCATGATGGCGATGACGGAAGACCCGAACGGCCCCCTGTCCATGTGGGTCGATGGGGCCATGCAATGGATCACCGAAGGGGCCAGAATCGCGGAGAACGAACCGGACCCCGCCGGGTTCGACTTCCCGGAATACCGCGCTCTGGCCGCCCAGTACGGCCGACTCCGCCGGGAAGCCACCGCCAAGAAACTCACCGGCGCCGATGACCTCGTCTCGCTCGAATACGTCAGGTCTGCCGAACCCCCAGACGAATTGTTTCGCACACCGAAAAAGCTGTGGAAGATCTTTGAGGATGGGGCGATCTCGTCCTACACCATCCGGGGCTCAGAAATTGATCCGGAATTCCGGGCGCGTGCCCTGCCGCCTCGCGTCAACGAGGTTCTCACCTCGCTGCGTCTGGATCCCATGTGCTCCGAGATCCTCGGCGATCGGATCGCGGTTCCTGAAGGAGGGGGATTAACCACCATTCGAGACCTGAGCAACCCGGACCTGTCCCCGAGCCGCCAGGTCTCGCTCAGACCGAACGAATCGGTCCTGGCCGAGTCTCCAGATCACCACTACATGCTGATCGTGAATCAAGGTCAGGGCGGCGCGGAGCTTCTCACCTATGCCGATGAAATTGAGGTGAAGCGAACCCGATTGGACACGGGAGAGGCCGCGGTTCTCTCCGCCGCCTTCTCGCCCGAGGGCCGGTGGCTTGCCACAGGAACCTCGACCGGCAAGGTTCAGCTCTGGAACCTGGACCAGGCCGAAGCGGTCCTCGACCACCAACTCCAGCAGAATTTCGCCTCGACCCTCGAATTCTCCGACGAGGGTCGCACCCTGGTCGTGGGGGCGGGGGTGGGGAATTCCGGATCGCTGGCCGTCTTCGAGCGAACGCGAACCGGGTGGAGGTTCGTGTCGGAGTCACCCACCGAGGCTCCCGTGGTCAAAACCGCTCTCTCCTCCGACGGGAAATCGATCGGCGCAACGCAATGGAGGGAGTGGGAACCCCGATTCCTGGCCATCAACCCCGATGGGACTGTCACCGAGCGCACCCGAGCCACCGAACCCGGTGTGCCCTTCTTCGTCGGCGGCCTCGACCCCGCCGTCCTTTTAGATGAGGATGGCGCCCCCAGAATCAAGGCGGTCGAACCCTGAATCACCCGGAATTCGCCGATCCACTCGATCGGCGCCAATCTCTCAAATTTGTGAACATGCAAGCAGAAGACCAAACTCAAATCGTATCGTCTTCCAATGGCATGATTTCTTGACCGGAGTCGTCCCGCGATGAGGCTCGATCCCGACCACTTCAAGGCGCTCCACGACGCGGTCGTCGACGCCTTCTCGCCGGACGAACTGGAGCAGTTCCTGCGCCGAGAGATGGGCGATGATCTCGATCGGATCAGCAGCAAGCTCAAGGCCCACGGCGCGGTCTCCTTCGATGTCATTCGCTACTACGAGAACCGCGACCGTGTCACCGAGTTCATCTCGAAGGCCGGCATCCAGCGGTCGGACAACGCCGCGATTCGAAAGGCGGTCGCACCGATCCCGATGCCGGACCAGGCCACGGCGACTCGGGAAAAGCTCGTCCAGGCTCACCTGACCTTCCAGCACTTCGGCCCGTGGCTCAGCAGCCTCTCCAGCATGGCTCGGGCCGTGGGACGCCTGGAGGTGGCGAATGCCTCCGACGCCGCCACCGGACTCCTCGTCGGCTCGGACCTTCTCCTCACGAACTTCCACGTCATCGAAGATTTGATGCAGGGGGACGATCGCCCGGGACCTTCCGATTCGGCCCGAGATCGCTTCATCCTCGATGATTTCCTTTCTCCCGACGATGGTCTGCCGTTCCAAACCCAGCGCATCGTGTCGCTCGCCGCCAACGATACCTGGCATGTTCGATCGTCGCCGCCGGAGAAGCTTGACTTCGCACTCGTCCGGCTGGCCGAGCGGGTCGGCGACGAACTGATCCAGCAAGGATCCCGTCAGATCAAGCGCGATCCCCTGAAACCCGCCGGCCCGAGCCGCCCCCCGGTCAACGGCGAACCGATTCTCGTGCTCCAGTATCCCCGCGGTGAGCGATTGAAAATCGCCCTCGGCTCCATCACCAACATCGACGCCACTCGGGGGCTGATCGAGCATTCCGCCAACACCGAACCCGGCTCCTCGGGCGCCCCCATCCTGACCAGCGACCTCAAGCTCCTTGGCCTTCACTGGGGCCACGAGCGGCGCGACAACTGCGCGAGCCTGATGTCGGCCATCACTCAATCAATGGGGGGATCAATCCCAGAATAAGCAACGCCAAACTTCTTCACATCATGATTCTTTTTCCTCGATTCTCGAGATGGTGGCCCCGTCGCCGATTCCGACGGAGCCAATCCCGTCAGGCAACCACCGTCTGCCCTCACAGGAAATTCACTGGGAATTCCCTGTCGGGTTGGGAGCGGGAAGACCAGGCCCCCCACTCGTTCCCTCGCCATTCGAGCCAATCGGAGACGAAACTGGGACGGGCCTTGAGTGCGGGTTCGCGTGGGCGTGGTGGGCCGCCGAGCCGTGCCCCGAGTGGGCGGGTCCGAGGGTGTCTTCTTCCTCCTCGTCCTGGGGACGTGAGAATGCGTCGATGATTCGCTCACCCAGCACGTAGTAGATCGGGATGACGAACCGCCCCAGCACCGTGCTCACGGCGATCCCGAAGGCGATCACCACCCCCAGCGAGTTCCGGCTGTAGGCACCCGCTCCAGTGGCAGTTACCATCGGCAGCACTCCCATCACGAAGGCGAACGAGGTCATCAGAATCGGCCGCAGACGCTCTCGAGAGGCGGCCTTGGCCGACTCGATGATCCCCATCCCGCGCCGATCGCGCATCTCGACGCCGAACTCGACCAGCAGGATCGCGTTCTTCGTCTCCAGGCCGATCAGCATGACCAGACCGATCTGGCCGAAGACATCCAGTGGCATGTCGAACAGCCACAGCCCCAGGACGGCCCCGAACATGGCCAGCGGCACGGTCAGGATAATCACCATCGGCCTGATCCAGCTCTCGTACAGCGCTGCCATGAACAGGAAGACGCAGACGACCGAGAGGCCGAAGATGTAGACCGAGAGGTTGCCCGTCCGCTGCTCCTGGAAGGTCGTGCCGGTCCACTCGAAGTCGAAGCCCTCGGGGAGGACCGAGCGGGCGACCTCCTCCATGGCGACGACGGCCTGACCGGAACTGAAGCCGGGGGCCGGTCCGCCGTTCATTCGGGCCGTGGCGTAGAGGTTGTAGTGAGGCACGTCGATCGCCCCAAGGATGTACTTGACCTCTCCCAGGGCGCTCATCGGGACCTTCTCTCCCTGCCGGTTGAGGACGAACAGGTCGAGGATGTCCTCGGGCCGCCGGCGGACCTCTCCCTCAGCCTGGAGCATCACCTTCCAGACCTTGCCGAACAGGTTGAAGTCGTTGACGTAGTAGGCGCCGAGGTTCGTCTGAAGGACGGCGAAAACGTCGGAGATCGGGACGTCAAGCCGCCTGGCCTTGGTGCGGTCCAGGTCGAAACGGACCTGCGGGACTCGAGCCGAGAAGGTCGAGAAGACGCCGGCCAGCTCCGGTCGCTCGGCGGCGGCGGCCTGCACCTGGTCGACGACCTGCTGCAAGGCCTGGACCCCCTTGCCCTCGCGGTCCTCGATCATCATCTCGAAGCCGCCGGTCTGGCTGAGACCTCGGATCGGCGGCGGCTCGACGACCATCACCTGGGCTTCTCGGATCTGAGAAGCGAGCATGCCTTGAAGCGTTTGGGTCAGCGCTCCGGCCCTCAGCTCCGGATCGTCGCGCTCGGCCCACTCCTTGAGCGGCAGGAAGACGAAGGCCGCGTTGCTCTGGGCCGTGTTGCTCAGGATGTTCCGCCCGCTGACGGCCACCGTATGCTCCACTCCGGGCAGTTCTCGGGCGATCAGGTCGACGCGGCGGATCAGCTCTGTCGTTTTCTCCAGGCTGGTCCCGTCGGGTGCCTGCACGGCGGCGATCAGGTATCCCTGGTCCTCGGTCGGGATGAACGCCTTGGGCCGCTGGATCAGCATCCAGGCGGTCAGGGCCAGCAGCCCGACCGACGGCACCACGATGGTCCACCAGTGGCGAGCGGTGAACTCAAGAATGCCGTCGTAGGAGTTCTCCAGCCACCGCATCCCTCGGTTGAACCAGCGGAACAGGAAGAACCGCGACTCGCCGTGATGCTTCGGCTTCAGGAACAACCGAGACATCGCCGGGCTAAACGTCAACGAGTTGAAGGCCGAGAAGATAAACGAGAAAACAACCGTCATGGCAAACTGGTTGTAGAGCATTCCGGTCAGGCCCGGGATGAAGGCCACCGGGATAAAGACGGCGGCCAGGACCAGCGTGATCGTGACGATCGGCGCCGTGATCTCGGCCATCGCGGCTCGGGTCGCCGCCAGGGGACGGTAGCCGCGCTCCAGGTACTTCTCCACGTTCTCGACGACGATGATCGCATCGTCGACCACCAGGCCAATTGCCAGCACCAGTCCGCAGAGCGTGAGCGTGTTGATCGAGAACCCGAAGATCGCCATCAGCCCGAAGGTGGCGATCAGCGAGACCGGGATCGCCAGCATCGGAATCACCGTCGCTCGCCAACCCTGGAGGAAGATGAACACCACGACCATGACGAGCAGGAACGCCTCGACGAGTGTGTGCTCGACCTCGGCGATGTTCTCCTCGACGTAGAGGGTCGTGTTGTAGGGAATCCGATACTCCAGGCCCGGCGGGAAGTTCCTCGCCAGCCGATCCATCTCGTGCCTGACTTGCTCGACGATCGCCAGGCCGTTGGCGTCGGCGTGCTGGAAGATTGCCATGCCACCGGCAGGCATGCCATCAAGAAAGACCGTTGTCTCGTAGCTTTCCGAGTCGAGTTCGACGCGGGCAACGTCCTTGAGCCGAACGATCGACCCGTCGTCACGTCGGCGGACGATGATCTCCTCGAACTCCGAGACCTCACTGAGCCGCCCCTTGACGGTGATCGGGTACTCGAACGCCTGTCCGGAAGGAACCGGAGGGGCGCCGACCTTGCCGGCGGCCGCTTGAAGGTTCTCCTGCTGCACGGCCTGGATCACCTCGGTCGGGGCGATCTGCATCTCGGCCATGCGATCCGGGTCGATCCAGATTCGCATCGCGTACTTGCGGCCGAAGACCATCACGTCGCTGACACCGGGCACGCGCTTGAGCGCATCGGCAATGTAAATCTGGCCGTAGTTGTCGAGGAAGGTCTGGTCGTAGCGTTCCTCTCCAGAAGTGTCGACCAGGTTGACGATGCAGACCATATCGGTCGAGGTCTTCTTGATCGAGACGCCGTACTGCTTGACCTCCGGTGGAAGCTGAGGCGTGGCCGTCTGCACGCGGTTCTGTACGTCGACCGCGGCAATGTCCTGGTCGTATCCGACCTCGAACGTGGCCACGATGCTCGCCATGCCGTTGGCCGTGCTGTTCGAGGAGAAGTAGGCCATCCCCTCGGTTCCGTTGAGCTGCTGCTCGATCGGCGTGGTGACCGTCTCGGCAACCGTCTCGGCATCGGCCCCGGTGTAGGCGGTGGTGATCTGGACCTGGGGCGGCGCGATCTGGGGGTACTGCGCGATCGGCAGGAAGTACAGACTGATGCCGCCAATGATCAGCATCAGCAAGGCCAGCACCGTGGCGAAGATCGGCCGGGTGATGAAGAAGTTGACGAACTTAACCATGAGGGATGATCAACTCGTTGATTTCAGACCGAACGAAAAAGGACGCGCGGGACGGTCAGATCAGGGAGCCGGCTCGGACTCGAGTCGAGAGTCGTTCGGCTGGTCGTCCGGGGTCGTCAAGTGTCCCTGGGCGGACTGATCGGAGCCCCGAGCGTCGGCATCGGCCGTTGTCTCGTCGACGGGTGGGACCTCGGCATCGGGCAGCCTGATCGGAGTTCGGTCTTCGGCAGCGGGACGGACCGGTTCGGGGAGGTTTGCCGGCTGGGCGTTCACCGGAATGCCGGGCCGGACCAGTTGCAGCCCTTCAACGATGACCTGGCGACCGGGCTCAAGGCCGGCCGAGACCACGCGCATCCCATCGTGGGTCTGGGCGGCCTCGACACTCTGGATGGCCACGGTGCCGTCGTCGTCGATCAGATAGACGACCGGCCCGGCCTGCGTCTCGGCCACGGCCTGCTCGGGAACGACGATTGCGTCCTCCAGCACGTCGATGGTCATTTCCAGCTTCACGTATTCACCCGGCAGCAGCGTACCGTCGGGGTTGGGCACCTCGGCCTTGACCAGGAACGTCGAGGTACTTGGGTCGATGCGATTGTCGTAGAAGTTGACCCGACCCTCGTGGGGGTACGGCCGCTCACCTTCGAGCCCAGTCCGGGTGAGCCGGACGGCCAGGCCCTCGGCGATCAGCCGGGAGAAGCGTTCGAGATAGCGGGAGCTGACCCGGATGTCGACGCCCATCGGGTCGAGTTGCTGGACGGTGGCAAGCTCAGTGTTGTCGGCGCCTCCAGGAGCCGTCGGTCCGACAAGGTTCCCGACCTTAACGCGGGCTTCACCAATCCGGCCACTCATCGGGGCGAACATCCGGCAGTAGCCAAGGTCCAGCTTGGCAGCCTGAACGGCGGCCTCGGCCTCGTTCAGGCGAGCTCGTGCAGCAAGAATGTTCACATCATAATCGGCCTTAGCCTGCTCCAACTGGGCCCGGTCGGCCTCGACTTGTGCCGCGTAACTCTCGCGGCGAGCGATCGCCTCGTCGAGCTCTTGCTGAGTGGCGACGTTGCGGGAGATCAAGGTCTGCTGGCGGCGTTCCTCAACCCGAGCCAGCTCAAGCTGGGCATGATCGACCGCCAGTTGCGCCTCGGCGATTTCGCGGGCCCGAGACGCCTCGGCCTTCTTCAGGGCCGCCTCGGCCTCGTCTCGCCGGGCCTCGGCCGACTTCAGGGCGACCTGGAACGGCTCCTCCTCGATGACGAACAGGAGCTGCCCCTCCTCGACGAACGAGCCCTCCTCGAACGGCTGCTCGGTCAGGAACCCCCGAACACGGGCCCGAACGGCGACCTCGCGCAACGACCGCGTGGTGCCGGTCGGCGAGGAGAGGATCGGGACGGTCATGCGACGGGCCTCGACGACTCCGACCGTAGGCGGTGGCGGCGCGGCCTGGGATTCGGGCTCTCGGCAGCCGGTGGCGGCAAGCAGGCCGAGGGCCGCGACCGTGATCATCCCGGCCTTCGGAGCCGTCTGGCCGGCGGCCAGTCGGTAGTTCGCTCTCATGGTCAGTCGCTCCGAAAGGTGGCCGGGACAGGGCCGAGGCCCAACCTGGAACCACCCCCTCCACCCGACGTCTCGTCAAGGTCTGGGCCCGGCTCAGGTGGTCCTGGGACGTGCCTCGGCAGATGTCAACCGCCGTTGACCAAGGAACGATAGGGTGGTTGACTTCCGATGTCAACCTCCGTTTACTAGAGAGAGGGGGTGCGACAGATGCCAGGAGATCAAATCGAGCCAGGGCGCCGGCGTCGGGATTCGTCCGCCACCCGGACGGCGATTCTTGAGGCGGCCACCCGACACTTCGCGTGCAAAGGGTACGGGCACGCCGGGGCGCGAGAGATCGCCACCGACGCCGGGGTGACCGCCGCGATGATCAACCGCTACTTCGGTTCGAAGGAGGGCCTGTTTGCCGAGGTGATCGAGCGAGCCTTCGACATCCGCGAACTCATCCAGGGGGACCGAGCAACGTTGGCCGATCGGCTTGCCCGAATCATGGTCTACGGCCGACCGGATGCGCCGGACTCGGGCCGGATACCCTTGCTTCTGCTGCTCCGCGCGGCCACGGAGCCGGCCGCGGCCGAGTTGCTGCGGGCAAAGCTGGAGGAAAACAACCTCCCGCTCCTGGCGGAACGTCTCGGCGGGCCCGATGCCGGAACCCGAGCCGGCCTGATCATCGCTCAGCTCACAGGATTCGCAATTCTTTATCAGATGATTCAGCCGAAAGAACTGGCGGACGCCGATCGGGAACAGCTCGTGGCGTGCTTAACGGCGAGTCTGGCCGTCTGTTTCGCAGATCCACCTCGACCGAGCCGCAGTCAGCCGTGCGGTTGAGCGTCACACCTCGCGACACCGAGGAGCAATGATCCGTCTCACCAGGAACTCGACCTTCCCGCAATGAAATCGATTGGACTTATGAGTACACTAACACATAGCAATCAATGCTAAAGTTGGTGTTCAAAGCCGGGTTCATTTCCCCTGTCCCCACGAATCGAGATCGTGCCGCGTTTGATCGATTGCACGCGTTTCCATCCTCACGCGACTCAGGGGCTCTCCTTCTGGAAGACGACAAACCCCGCGGCGGGAAGGACTGCCTCGAAGCGGCCGTGAGGGCTGGGGATGGTGGCTCCGAAATTGCCGACGTTCCAACCGTCGTAGTTCTGGGAATCGCTGTTGAAGACCTCGCGCCAGTCGCCGCTGGAGATCGCCCCGTGCTCGATGGCATAGCCCTGCTCGAACGGGTGGTCGTTCAGGTTGGCGATGACGAGAAACTCCTGTCCGTCGGATGCGCGATGGAAAGCGAGGACGCGGTTGACGTCGTGGGAGTGCAGGACGTTGATGTGTCGGGACCGGAGCGCCGGGTTCGCGGGGTCGAGCCGAAGGCGGATCAGATCGGTGTAGAACGCAAAAAGGTGAGCACCCGGGCCATCGCGCAAGGCGAACAGGTCCTCGCGGTTCTCGAGGACGGCGTTGTAGAGGAATGGCTTGCTGGCGCCGACCTCCTCACCGAAGAGGAACATGGGCGTCCCGGCTGAGAGCATGGCGAGGCCGCAGACGCAGCGGGCGCGCCGCTCTGCCCAGCGGCGGGTTTCTCCGATGAGCGGGGCGCCGTTGACGGCGACGGTGAGGGTCCGGGCGGTGCCGTGGCCGTTCCCGGCCTCATCGTGCGACTCGTGATAGACGACGCGTTTTGTGCCGCTGGCGGCGAGCGCTCCGGCGAAGTAGCCCATCGCCAGCGGTTCGTTGGTGCCCAGGCCGGCGACCTTGAGCAGCTTGGCGTAGTCGGAGCCCTTGTCGGTATCGCCGATCAAATGGTGGTAGAAGTCGGCATACCAGCGAGCGTCGAAGCCCATGCCGCCCTGATCGTGGGAGGTGGTCAGGGCGTCCCATTCCGAGTGATCCTCGGCCATGAGGATGATGTCGGGGCGAATGGCCTTGAGGGTCCGGCCGAACTCGCGGAGCAGCTTGGCGCCGAAGATGTTGGCGTCGTCGACCCGTCGGCCGTCGGCATGCCGAACATTGTAGCCGTGGATCGAAGTGGTTTGATCGACGCGGAAGCCGTCGATGTGGAACTCCTCGACCAGAGCGACGGCGCTGGAGATGAACGTCTTGCGAACAAGCTCCTCGTAGTAGCGTGGGGCGAAGCCGGTCGAGAGATTATCGACGTAGCCGCCCTGGCCGCGGCGATCGGGAGCGACGGCGGCATCGAAGGCGGGGTCATCGCCCGTGCCCCCTTCGTACCAGTAGTAGCAGTTGCGGTCGTGGCGGGTCGTGTCGTACATCCACTGGGCCCGGTTGGCGTCGTGGACGTAGTGGTTGTAGACGACATCCATGATGACCGCGAGGCCCCGGCGGTGGGCTTCGCGGATGAAGTGCTTGAAGCTGTCGCGCCCGCCACCGGCGTACTCGATGGCGTAATAGTGGCTGGTGGCGTATCCCCAGTTCGCGCCTCCGCCGCCGAACTCCGAAAGGGGCAGCAGTTCGACGGCGTTCACCCCCAGATCGACCAGGTGGTCGAGCAATCGGACGGCGTCATCAAGCGTGCCGGGGGCCGGCTGGCCGGAGAACGGGTCGATGCGGCCGAAGCCCAGGGCCCCCATGTGAAGCTCATAGATGACCAGGTCCTCGACGCGCCCAGGGTAGGTCAATCGATCACGTCGTCGGGGCCGTTCCAGGCCGTTCCAGAAGGTGTCGGCAGAGACGAACTGCTCGGGCCAGATCCGCTCGGGGGAGGTTGAGATCTGGTCCTCTCTGGTGATCGTGTCGGGGTCGACGATGACCGAGCAGCTTCGGGTTCCTTCCAGGATGAGGGGGCGCTCGTGGTAGGGCGCACCGTTCGGATTGAAGGTGCCGCCGCCGATCTGACAGCGGGAGTGGATATCGGTGCGATAAACGACGCTGCCGTCGTCTCGAACCACGCGAAACATGTATGGGCGGTGATCGTAGTCCTCGAAGAAGGGTCCCTCGGAGGGGGAGACTTCCGAGACCCAGACACCATCGGGCCGGCGGGTCATCGGCAGGGCCGGATGGCCTTCGAGCGCGCCATGCTCGTTGTCGGCAATGTAGCCGCCGAAGATGTCGATGAAGGGAACTGAGCGCGCGTTTGCCCTGCCTGGTGGGTTCAGCGGCGTGGGAGAGGCGGCCTGTTGATCGTCCTTGTGCCAGGTCTTGCCGAAGATGACCTGAACATCCTGGGCGTTGGGGGCCCAGACCGCGAACCGCAACAACGCCGATCCGTTGTGAAGGTGTTTCTGGGCGCCCAGCCAGCGCGAGACGGAGAGGCGATCGACCTGTTCACGCTCCGCGCTGTCCGACTCAAGCCGGAAGGATCTTACACGATGATCGGAGGCCCGATCCCGGACCTCGGTCATGATGAGCCAACGATCTGGTCCCTCGGGTCCATCCGCGCGGACACCCCAGGAAAACGCTCGGCCCACCTGATCCGGATGAAACGGGACCGAGGCGACGAACTCCGGGCAGCCATCAGCACCCTGGCGAGTCTGCATGGGAGACTCGGACCAGTCCTCGGAGTGTCGGCCGTTGGACCAGCTCCCGACGAGGCGAGGATTGCGGAACAGGTCGTTGCGAGCGATGGCGGTCTGATAAACGAATGGAACCGTGATCATGGCGCGCGGCCCTGGGTTCGAGCGGTGTTCACTTGTCTGCATCGCCCCTGCCGAAACTGGGGACGGGCACCTGTGAGGCCTGGAGCCATTCCCCAAGTGCTGGCCCACCACACACGAGCGGGAACCGCCTGAGCATCGGCGTCCTGTGATTGACTCTCTCCAACGCCGACAGCATCGTTCCGTACGTCAGCTTCGGACGGCTCCCACGATGACGGCGGCAAGTAGGCAAGGGTGATTTCCTCGATTCTGCCAGGCATGCCGGGCCCCGGCCTGCACCAGGCAGTCTCCCGGGCCCAGGTCCAGCTCGGCGCCGTCGTCGAGGGTCAGGGTGATACTTCCGGAGAGGAGGACGAAATAGTCGATGGTGTCGGTGGCGTGCATGTCCATGCCGTGCCCGGGCTCGATGCGGATCAGGCGAAAGCAGGTTCCCCCGGCCTCGGGAAGGACCGGCATCCCCTGCGCGGCATCGCTGTCATCGACAGGAAGCCCCGGGGATGGTCTCGTGGCCCAGAGATTGACGAAGGACAGGCCCGGCGCGCCCGGCGGAGCAATCGGCGGCTCGGGGGGGCCGTCGATCATCACGGACGAGGTTCCGCCTGGAGTGAGGGCCGTCACGACGCGTCGCATCATTCATCCTCCCGGAGTCGCAGTCAGACCTTGTACCGACGCTGAACATCTTCGATGAAGCCGGGATAGTCGCGGAGGGGCCAGATCGCCTCAAACTCCAAATATTCACGCATCGGCAATCGTCCCATGACGATCCGGTCCAGCTCCTCGATCGAGTCGACCTGGACCACGCCGATGACCCGTTTTTGACCGGCGACCTTCCAGAGCTGAGCCTCGGGGCCTTCGCTCATGGCCCACGCGGCCTCTTGCTCCTCCAGCTCCCAGAGCTCGTCAAAGGATAATCGCCCCTCGATATTCCATCGCATCTGGACGAAGAACAGCATGGCCGGTGGCTCCTCGGGAACGGCACTCGGATCGGGTGATGGCCCAAACGACGGTGGTCGGGGTTCGGATCGCCGGCCTTCCGGTTCAGGCGGACGGCGACGACCCTCGCATGGCAACGATGATGGGGGACGGGTCGGTGTAGGACTTCCAGCGGACGATCTTGCCCCCTCGGATCGTGAGCCACTGGATGAATTCGATTTCGAAGTCGAGGCCCGTTTCCTTGACCGTGGACAGCTCGTAGATGACGCCCGCGGCGTTCTCACCGTCGACGGCCAGGCGGACGAGTTCCTCGCGTTTCACCTGCACGAGCGAGGTGAAAAGGAGGAAGGAATCCATCACCGCCTGGACCCCGTGATACGTGCCGATCCAGGGCATGATGTCGTTCAGGCCGGGGACGGGAGTGTAGTTGATCCACTCCACATCGTCGGCAAGGCAGGCGATCGCGCGGTCGATCTGGCCTGTGGTCAGCGCCTCGAACCAGGTCTCGGCCACTTCGCGAGTCGTCGGGCTTTCCATCGTCGTCCCTCCCCTTGGGCCGTTCCGGTGTTGGTCTCGCTACACGTGTTGCTCGGCGCCCTTTTGCCGAAGCAGATCCACCAGCTCGTCGGCCGATCCGAACGTCTCAACCGCGATGTCCAGGGGTGTCTTTCCATCGTGGCCTCGGGGGTCGAGGCGGGCGTTGGCGTCGATCAGGATGCGGGCACAGTCGCGGAAGCCGTGCCAGAGGGCATCATGAAGCGGTGTGTATCCGTTGGTTGCGCCCTGGAAGTCGAGGTCAATGTCCGGCTGCTCGGCGAGCAGGGCGGTGATGTCGGCGTGGCCGTTGTAGACTGCCTTGTGCAAGGGGACCGCACCGAAGATGGGCTCGACCGCGTTGACGTCGGCGCCTGCCTGAATCAAGGCGGCGGCGATCTCTGAGTGACCGTCGCGGCAGGCCACCAGCAACGGGGTGTGCAGATCGTTGAACCCGTTGAGCCTTGGCGACCGCTCATCCACTTTTGCTCCGCCAGCCAGGAGCTTTTGCACGGAAGGAAGGTCGTTCCGGACGACGGCTGCCATCAGTTGCTGCCGGACCACGGTGTCCTGGTCGGATTGGCGGCGGGCCTCGACCTGCTCGCGGGCCTGCCGGAATTTCTCGCGGGCCTCGGGGGTAGGATTCACGTCTTCCTCAAACGTGATGTGTTGTTCCAGGGTGAAACCATACGCGGCCTTGTGACCCAGACCGGCCCCCTGTTGGAGCAAGACTCCGACGATCTCGGGCCACTTGTACCAGAGGGCGTCCCAGAGGGGGGTATGGCCGGTGGTGACAGCCACGGCATCGACGAAGGCCCCGGCCTCGATCAAGGCGCGGGCGACCCCAGGATTGCCGCCCTGGCAGGCCTTGTGCAGCGCCGTGCAGCCGCCCTTCGGGTCGGTGGTGTGGACATCGGCACCGCCGTCCAGGAGCATCCGGACCGCCGGTTCGTCGCCGCGACCGGCAGCGAGCATCAGCGCTGTCAGTCCGCTGTCGGCATCGCGTTCGTTCGGGTCCGCGCCCAGGGTCAAGGCCCGGCGGATGGCGTCGTGATCGCCACGGGACACGGCCTCACAGAGCCGCACCGGATCGCCTCCAGGACGGGACGGAAGGGGGTCGCGGAACTCGGGTCCGATGACCCAGTGAGCCTGCGCCGCAAGGGCAAACAAATGCCTAGCATCAAAAAGCGAATTTTCGTTGGTCGTGAAAGACCGCCGAAAGTGGTCTGATTCGATCGCGGCGCGGAGCGAAGCCTCGTCGTCGAACCAGAGCTGCTCGACCGCGTCGAACCGAGGTTCGCCGATTGCGTAGGCACCATCCCGGGCCGTCCCCTGCACATAGTGGCGGAGGCCGGGGATTCCTCGGACGAGATCGGCGTGGGATGAGGAGGCGATTCGGCGGAACTCATCAACCTCCATGCCCGGCCGTCGCTTCAGCAGGATGAGGAGCTTGACGCGAGGGTCCTCGGCCGCGAATGGCGGCCCCTCCAGGAGCGTCTGGGGGTCGGTATCGAGGCCGAAGGTGGCCCAGAACGCGGCCCATCTGGGCTCATCGCGTCGCGCCCCTTCGAGGAACTCGGGGGACTGGAGTGAGGCGAGCTGCTCCTCGTCGTTGGCCAGCCAGATCTCGGCGACGCTGTAGCCGCCGGGAAGTTCGTGGGGGAGCCCGGCGATGGGTGTTCGCACGTTGATGGCGTAGCGGCGGATTTGGGGGATGTGGCGGGCGAATCGCTGGGCATGGACGTTGAGCCAGTAGGACTGGAAGTCCGTTTCGGTCATCCCCGGCTTGGGTTGGGCGAAGATGAGCTGGTGGATCATGGCGAGGCTCCAGGCGGGGTCGGTGATCCGATCATCCGGCGACGACGTCGAGCAGGAACGGTCCCGGATGCGCGATCATCTCTCGAATCCTTGGCCCGATGTCGTCGGGGTTCTCGACACGGGCGGCCTTCACCCCCTGCCCCTCGGCCAGCATGGCGAAGTTGAGGTCGGGCCGGGAAAGATCGAACAACTCCGGCTGGGGACGGTTGAGGTCGATCCCCCGGTCGCGGCGGTACGGGATCAGGTTGAACTCGCAGACCTTGTAGCTCCGGTTGTTACACACGATCAGCTTGGCGGGGACCTGATACCGAGCGGCGGTGGCCAGGCACTGGATGACCTCCATCGCCCCGCCGTCGCCGGTGAGGCCGACGACCATCCGGTCGGTAATGCCGGCCGCGGCCCCGATCGCGCTGGGTAAACCGATACCCAGGCAGCCCCCTCGGGGGATGAAGTAGCGGCCCGCCCGGGGAGTCAGGTAGCGAGTGAGGGCAGGTGAGCAGGTCAGGCTCTCGTCAAAGATCATCGCCGACTCGGGCAGTTGCGCTGCCAGCTCGCGGGCAACGGCGGCGAATGGCATCAGGCCGTCGCCAGAGAGAGAGTCGTCTCGGTCGATGGCCTCCTGACGGCGGCGGGCCTTCTCCTCCGCCAGTGTCCTGATCCGCTCGGTGGCGGCGCTGCGGTCTTGCCCGGCGAGGCGAGCGGCAAGGGCCTCGGCGAGATGCTCCAGGGTAAGCCTGGGATCGGCCACCGCGCCCAGATCAAGGGGGTGGTTCTTGCCGATGTTTTCGGGGTCGAGGTCGACGTGGATGACCCGGGACCCTTCGGCGAAAACCGGGCCAAGCTCCGGGAAGACCTCGGGAACGGCGTAGGTGCCGCAGAGGAAGTTCACGTCTCCTTCGCGGAACCGAGGGGTGCTGTCGGTCCCGAACATCCGGCCGGTGAACCCTTGAAAAAGCGGGTCGTCACCATCGAGTACCATATCGCCTTGATGCACACTCCAGACGGGGGCTCCGAGGAGTTCCGCGACCGCCCGGAGGGCCTGCTCGGCACCGGAGGCGACCACGCCGTCACCAATGAAGATGCGGGGCTCGCGTGCGCCGGCGAGCATGTCGGCCGCCCGATGAATCCAGTCCGGCTCCGGGGCGACTCGGGTCGAGGGGATGACCGTCGGGCGAACCTGTTCCTCAGACTCGGCGTCGAGAACGTCCATCGGTAGGCAGAGGTAGACCGGTCCCCGAGGCGGGGTGCAGGCAATCCGGATTGCCCGGCGGAGCATTCGCAGGGTCGAGGCGGGGTGGGTGACCATGCCGGCCCACTTGGTCACCGGGCGAGCCAGGTTGACCACGTCGCCGGACATGTGGGCTTCCATCGGCAGATACTTCACGCCGGTCTTGCCGCCGAGGACCACCAGAGGGACATTCCCCTTCTTCGCCTCCCAGATCGCCCCCAGGGCGTTGGCCAGTCCCGGGGTGCTGTGGATCTGGACCAGAGAGGGGTGTCGGGTCGCCCGGGCATAGCCGTCGGCGGCCATCACAGCCACCGACTCCTGATAGCAGAGGATGTACCTGAGTCGATCCTGGTAGTCGGTCAGCGCATCGAGGAAGCCCTCCTCCTCGGTCCCCGGGAGGCCGAACATGAATTCGAAGCCGTCGGCGATGAGCTGCTCAAGGATCGCGTGATTGCCGTCCATCTGTGGGCCTCCGAGAGGTGGTTCACCAGCCGAAACGCCTCAGTCCACCCTCGAGGACCTCGACCATCTTCTGGCCAGTGAGGTAGGAGTCTGGAGTGGAGCGGCCCGTGATGAAGGGGTAGTCCACGATCACCGAAGTCTCCTTGCCGAAGTTGCCGATGAAGGCACCGTCCGGCGCGGTCGCGTCTCGGAGGATGTACTCCAGCGGGTAAGGAGGAGGCCCCATGTTGAACGGGATAAAGCCGGCCGTGGGCTGGGCAACGGTCGAGGGATCGACGAAGCCGGTGCCGTCCTTGTAGTCGTACTCCAGGCAGTGGCCCGTGACGCGCTTGTTGCGGAGGATGCTCTGACGGTGTTCCATGTCGCGGGCGAAGGCGAGGCATGTTACGCCGTAGCACTCGGCACCGATCGGACGATCGAGGGCGAGGAAGGCGAGAATCAGGTCGTGAACACGTTGATTGTTGACGAGATCGACGAGCGGTCCACTCCCTCCGACGATGAGCAGCGCATCGTAGCGGTCGGCGATTTCCTGGCGAAGCCGGTCCAGCTCTCGGTGGTACGCCTCCAGGCCGCGAACGAGCAGCGGAGACGACCAGTACGGGCGCTCAGGAACCCAGTCGGCGAGGCTGATCGGGGTGTCGAGCCGCTTCGATTCCGGACTTCGGTCGGCCGAGACGTTGTCCCAGCGGCGAACCTTGGCGGCCATCTCGGGAGAGGTGACGGACCTTCCGAGAGGAGGGTCGATGTAGTCGGGGTCCATGCTCGGCGCCAGGGCGCGGGGACGGCGACCGTTGGGGGTGGCGAAGTCAACCTCATAGCCCCGTTCGGCGAAGACCTCCATCGGTCCGACGAGTTCCTCACCCCAGTATCCATGCTCGGAAAGGAGCGTCAGGATTCGTTGATTGTTTTGCGACCGAGGCGGGGGAAGCGTGTAAGGCGCCGCCGGGGTGACGTGGCCGACCGCCTCGACCGCTCGGGCAACCGCATAGACATAGGGGACAACGGCATGGGCGGAGTGTCCGGTGACAAGGTCGCCGTCGGTCACCACGACGGAGGGCATCGACTGATCGGGAGTCCAGGCGCTGAAGTCCTTTTGTCGATCTGCGGGGGTTGGCGAGACATACTGAGCCCCGGCGTTATGAATGTCGGCGAGGACCACCTCGTGGCAGACCACGCGGCGACCGGCGAGGAGTTCCGGGGTAGGGGTAAGCAGCCAGAGTCCGTGACAGAGCGCCCCGACGACGACCCGAGGGTGTCGCATGGCCGCAGCCACGAACCGCACCGCGGGGGCCTCGCGGACCATTGAGGGCGTGATCGCCTGGTCCCCCGCTTCGAAGTAGCGGAGCCGAACGCTCACGTAATTGGCTGCCAGCAGAACGGCCGCGTAGTCGGAGACTTGCGGTCGGACCACGCCGTCTGGGTCGTTCGGCTCGCGGAGCCCCAGTCGAACCTCGCGGAACTGGAGCTTCTTGGCGGTCTGCTCGATGTCCGGTGTGCCGCCTGAGAAAACCAGATCGCCGTTCGGGTCGATGTCGTTAATAATGTAGAGCTGATCATTTCCCCAGAGCCGAGAGAGGAAGTGGACCTCGGCCCCGAGGCGTCCCAGATGCGTTTCGTACGCCTCAAGCTCCTTCGGGATGTACTCCGATTCGACCAGGATCGCGACTTTTTTCCCCCGCAAGGGTTGATCGTCCATCAGTTCCCCCTGGATCTTGACATTAAGGAAGGACTGGCCGGTTTCGGTTCTGGTGTGTCGGATCCGAGAGACACACCCGATGTCAGAACACCTCGGATTCCTTGAATTTCCCCTGAGCCTGGGAGCGACTCGGCATCTTCAGGACGGGAGGGGTGTAGCGTCGCTTGGGGGCCGACGGCCCTCGGTATTTCTCGGGACGGAACTTCTCGCGGCGGTCTTCGAGCCGGGACCACCAGTTCGAGATGGTGGATCGGAAGATGACGGCAACTTCACGACCAAGGTCGCCGTCGGCCAGGGGGATCTGGAACCGCGCCCGGGCGTCTTCGCTCAGGTGCCTCGGCACCCCGTTGACCGCTACCGATTCGATCTCCACGCTGCCGGGCGGGAAGAAGTCAGGGAGCACGTTGATGGTGTGACCGATCGCGTCGGCGGAGGGTTTGAAGTAGAGGCTGAATCGGTTGGCGGTGTTTTCGTCGTCGGACAGGTAAGATCTCAGGTAGATGTGTGCAAGAAAGTTGAGTTCGAAGCTGTGGTAACCGGAGACGGAATGCCCTCCCTTGTCTCCGTACATTCCTTCGATGTAAGGGAGCCCATCCTCGGTGACGCGGAAGTAGATTCCCCAGCGGTCGCGGTCGAGAAACCAGAGATTCCAGAACGCCTGCATTTCCCGAGCATTCTGGAGATACTCAATGTTGTGGGTCTCGCCGTAGAGGATCAGGTAGGCGAGAATCGCCTGCTCCTGCTGCCAGAAGTCCTTCGTCGGCATCCAGGTGATCTCGTAGGGCATTCCGTTGGACGGCATCCGCTCGACGGCGTCGAAGCAGCCGCCCCGGTGCCGGTCCAGGCCGTGAACGGCCATGTCCATTGCAAGCTGCTCGGCCAACTCGAGCGCTCGACGGGCCGCTTGCGATTCCTCCCGCTGCAGGTGGTAGTTCGCCACCCGGGTGAGGTTCCAGGCGATCTTCAGGTTATGGCCAACGATCCCTCGATTCTTCTGCCAGCGCCAATTGTGGTCGGGAGTCCAGTCGCTCTCGAACCGTTCGTCAACGAAGACGCTGCCATCCCTCCCTTCCTTCGGACGACCATCGCGCTCTCGGGCCGGGAACTTCTCGACGATGAGTTCACTCGTCTCGCGGAGCATCTCATGGCAGGTCTTGACCAGCTTGGTGAGGTCTTCAGTTGCCGCCCGCCCCCCGTCTACGAGTTGCGGAAGCGGGTCGATGGCCAGCAGGAGATTAATCAGGTAGGCCGGCAGGTGATCGCCGATCGAGTTCCAGTTTTTCTTGCCGCGGTTGTCGCCCAGAACTGGAGCATCGGGCCGTCGCTCGACGTAGTCGATGTGCGAGTAATACCCACGGTCCTCCGGGTCGTCGTGGTTCAGAAAGAAGTAATTGATCGCTTCAATCGTCCCTCGGATATCGGAAAGCACTGTTGCATCGTTGGTGATGCGAAAGAACTGGGCCAGGCCAGCCAGGGCGTAAATCTGCTCGTAGAGCGGGAACTGGTTCTTGTCGTCGTCGTTTTGCGACGGGTAAATGATCTTGGTGAGGTTGCCGTCCCTGCCCTGCCGCCCGAACGCCCAGATGCACATCGTGCCGCCGTGACAGAGGAAGCGGAACGCCTCGCGCTGGTAGCGGACCCCTGCCGAGGCCGCTGCCAGAAACCGGGACTGTCCGGTGAGCAGGTACGCCGAGGAGAGGCCGTAGATCAGGCGAGAGAGTGTCGCCATCTCCTGCACTTTGGGGCCTTTCGGCATGCCGGTGATGTTCAGGTTGGTTCGGTAGAGCTCGGCGAAGTCGGCCTCGGAGTAGTCTCGACGGTCGCCGAAGATTGCGTCGAGCCAGCCGTTGGCCAGCTCTCGGATCTGGATCTGCCACCAGTCGTCCGTCTCGAACTGGAACGACTCGGAACGGCTGTGCGAATCGAGCAGGTAGACGGTTCGGGCGTCAAATCGGCGCCGACCGTCGTGATCCTGATCGACCCCCAGCACGACGATCAGTGATTCGGGAACCACATACTTGTGGATTCGATGGGAGAGTCGTTTCTCGTCGTACCCTTCGGGGTTGGGCACGCGGTCGCGAGGGAGTCCGTCGATGTTCGTCAATACGGTGAAGTACGTTTCGGTTGAAATGAAGATTTCATATTCGTCGCCACTGGCGGTCTGGATTCGGAACCAGTCCCGATCCTTGTCGAGCGCCCCCTCCTCGACCGTGTCCACGACGACCCCCATGACGGTGCGAGACGCAACGTAGTGGTTCATGGTTCTCCTGGCCCGACTGGGATCTTGCGGACGATTCTGTGGAACCCACCGAAACGATCTTGCCGATCATCGAAATCACACGAGGCAATTACATGCCCCTGTGCGGTGCTGGCGGACGCTCCCCAAACTCCGGGCATCGAACCCGAGCGATCATGCAGCATCACTGATGAGACGTACTACCCAACCGGACCAGTTTGGTCGGTGCAACTCACAAGAGGTTCAACGAGTCGATTCTCGTCGTTCGACCTCTTGAAAAGGTCAGGAGAAGAAGGCGGCGATCCCGTACGATCAGAACAGTCGAGAGAGATCGAGCAGTTGAGTCATTTCAATCCCGTTGCTACTACAGGATTACGTTATCTTGATTGGGATCGCCTTCACTGCGACTCCAATCCCGATCCTTGCGATACGATACTGCGTTCATAAGCAAACGCAAGAGCCTAATTGAAAAAAATTCTTGGAGTCGAAAACGGTTCAGAGATTTGGATTCCAAAGAGCGTGTGGATCACTCCAAAATCGACCTCTCAACATCTCGATTTCTTCATTAAAATTCCCCGCGTCTCCAGGCGTCACCAGCGGCCGACGCATGCCTCGCGCTCAGCCATTCGCGGGGGCTTGCGAATCGAACAGCGGAGCGACCTCGTCATCAGCGATCCCCAGGCGTCAAGATGGTCGAAGAAGCCTTGAGCCTGAGTTTCATCTGGTTGAAGGGCTACCGAGCCGTCATCGTGTCGTGGCAGACTTCATGGCTCCCGGAGTCTCCGAGGAACTGGACAGAGGTCTCACAAGAGGGGAAACGGTGGACAACCGATCGACAGAACTTGCCGAGCGTGTGCGATCTGCCTTGGTACGAGCGGCGGTCGAGGCGTACGAAGATGCCGGCCTGAGCGGCCTCTGCGCCGAGGGCCGTTGGGAGGCGGCGGTCGGAGCGATCCGCACGCTCGATCTGAGATCGGTTTGCGGCCTGGAGGAGAGCGGGCTGCCCCCGGCCCCCGAATCGAGCCGTACCGCATCGACCCTCGGCGATCTACCGACGATCGAATCGAGGACCGATTCTCCAGAGACACCATGATGCTCGGCCCGGGAATGGCGGCGCACGCGCTTCCCGGGTCGGGCTCGCCGCGATTGATTCCAACGCCAAACGAAGGAGGAAAGATGATGGTGGAATCCCCCGATGCGGTGCTCGGAGAATTCGTCCTCCTGTGGCGTTATCCGGTCAAGTCGATGATGGGCGAGGAGCGAATCGCCGCCGAGGTCACCGAGCGCGGTCTGGTTGGCGACCGGGCCTACGCGCTGGTTGACGTCGCCGATGGTCGGATCGCCAGCGCCAAGAGTCCTCGCAAGTAAGGCCAGCTTTTTGACTGCCGCACCGAGTTCCTCGACGAGCCGATCGCGGGCTCGCCACCGCCTCCCGTCCGCATCACGCTGCCAGATGGCCGATCGCTCCGAAGCGACCGGGATGACGTGGACCGGGCTTTCTCCGAGCTGCTTGGAAGGGAGGTTCGGCTCGTCGCCTCGGCCCCTGAAAACCCTCGCCTGGAGGAGTACTAGCCGGACATCGAGGGCTTGCCGCAGCGATGCGTACACCAACAAGGCAATGCTCATATCCCGGAAACCGCCATCCGTGGGAAAGTCCAGGCAAGAGGGTCACCCGGAGTTCGGAGACCTCAGTGGCCACGTCGCTCCTCGCGTTCCTGATCGCATCCCCCATCATTTCGCGGTCAGCGGGCGGAGAGTGCCTCGGCCTGTTCCGGGTATGCCCGCGCGACGGCGTCGGGCTCGGACCGGGTCGACCAGCCAAACCGGAGACCGAGGACGAACCAGCCGAGCGCGACCACCCCGGTGGCGAAGATCGTGTCGCCGACGACGCGGAGCCAGCGAAGGGTGTTCATAAGATCGGTCTGCATGAACTCGGCCGATCGAGCGTACCACATCCCGTGCTCGACGCTCGCCCAGGTTTGCAGGAGGCCCACCGGTAGGACGCTGAGCAGGACCATCAGGGCCAGGCCGATGTTGATCGTCCAGAAGGCAAAGGAGAGCGCTCCGGTCTTCCACTCGCGGCGGAGAGTCAGGCCCTTCAGGCAGAAGAGCATCAGGCCGATGCCAAGCATCCCGTAGACGCCGAACAGGGCCGTATGGCCGTGCACCGGGGTCGTGTTCAGGCCTTGCATGTAGTAGAGGGCGATCGGCGGGTTGATCAGGAAGCCGAACAGCCCGGCGCCGACGAGGTTCCAGAAGGCCACGGCCACGAAGAAATAGATCGGCCAGCGGTAGGCCGACACCCACGGCCGAGCCTGAGACAGCGTCAGGTTCTCATACGCCTCAAAGCCGATGAGCACCAGCGGCACCACCTCCAACGCGCTGAAGACCGAGCCCAGGGCCAGGATTGCCGTCGGTGTGCCGGTGAAGTACAGATGGTGGAAGGTGCCGATGATGCCTCCGGAGAGGAAGATCGTCGTGGCGAAGAGGACCGCGGCGGTGGCCGTTGTCGTTCGCAAGAGACCCATCCGCGTGAACAGGAAGGCGATGACCACGGTGGCGAAGACCTCGAAGAAGCCCTCGACCCACAGGTGAACCACCCACCAGCGCCAGTATTCGGCAATCGCCAGGTTGGTCTGGCGGTGCCACATCAGGCCCGGGACGTAGAAGATCGGGATCGCCGCCGAGGCCAGCAGAAACAGGCCAAGCAGGTGCTTGTGGTCGCCCGGCTGGCGGAACGCCGGCCAGATGGCCCGCGCCATCAGGAAGAGCCAGAGGAACAGGCCGACGGTCAGGAAGAGCTGCCAGAAACGGCCCAGGTCGACATATTCGTATCCCTGATGGCCAAACCAGAAGTTCGCCTCCAGGCCGAGCCGTTGCTGGACCGCCAGCCACTGACCGGCCATCGAGCCGACCACAATGATCAGAAGGCTGACGAACAGGAAGTTCACCCCGGCTCGCTGGAACCTCGGCTCGTGCCCCGAGACGGCCGGCGCCATGAACAGGCCGGTCGCCAGCCAGGCCGTGGCGATCCAGAAGATGCCGAGCTGCTGATGCCAGGTCCGGGTGACGCTGTACGGCAGCCACTCGGCCAGCGGGAAGCCGTAGAAGCCCGAGCCCTCGACACCGTAGTGCGCCGTGACCGCTCCCAGGCCGACCTGCGCCACCAGCAACGCTGCGACGACCCAGAAGAACTTCAAGGTCGCTCGCATTGACGGTGTCGGGCGGAGAGCCAGAAGCGGGTCGGCCCCGGGAGGCTCATGGTATTCGTCTCCCCTGTGTCGCTCGGCGGCGAAGTACCAGGCCAGGGCGCCGATACCGGCCAGCAACAACACGAAGCTCAGGACCGACCAGACGACCAAGGCCCCGGACGGGCGATTGGCAATCAGCTCCTCGGCCGGCCAGTTGTTCGTGTAGGTCACCTCGCCTCCGGGCCGGTTGGTGGCGCAGGCCCACGAGGCCCAGAAGAAGAAGGCGTTGAGCTGCTCGCGGCGCTCGGGGGTCTTGAGGGAGTTGGCCGGAATCGCGTAGGCGTCGCGCAAGTCGTGTAGGTCGGGGTCGTCGCCGAAGAGGGCCGCGTAGTGATCGCCGACGGCGGCGATCGCCTCAGCCCGCAGCGAAGAAACGATCAGGTCACCTGTCTCCGGATCGTAGGTGTTCGTCCGCAGCTCGCGACGGAGCCGGGCCTGAAGGGCGGCCTGAGCCTCGTCGTCCAGCTCGTCGAAGGGACGGCCGTACTCGTCGGCGGCCCAGTGCTCGACCAGCCAGGTCGCCACGCGGTGCAGCCAGTCGGCCGACCAGTCGGGGGCGACGTAGCTGCCGTGCCCCCAGATCGTGCCCACCTCCTGGCCACCCATCGACTGCCAGACGTTCTGACCGTCCTTGATCTCCTGCCCGGTCAAGACGACCTGTCCGTCACTCGTCACCACCCGTCCCGGCACCGGAGGTGCCTGGCGGTAGAGATCCCATCCGTAATAGCCCAGCACCGCGAACGACGCAGCGATGACGACTCCCAAGGCGATCCACAGGCGCAGGTACTTCATCCTCGATCTCCCTCACTCTGCCGGCGTCGCCCCAACGCCACGTACAGGTCTCGCGAAGACGGCCAGCCCCCGACCCGCGCGGCGGGCCGCGCGACAGGGCGCTCGGAGCCGAGCCCGGCCGTCCCATCGTCTCGTCGGGATTGACGATCCCTTGCTCGAACAGTATCGCCACCCATATTTGGATGTCAAGGTCCAAATATCCGATTCTCTTGGAGAGACGCCCCGATGATCTCGTAGACAGCTGAGTATGCCCTGCGGGCGAAGGCCTGCATCGGTCTTGCAGCGCGCGAACCGATGACAACGCAGGCGATCACGGCCGAGACGAGGGTGCCCGTTGGCGACCCGGCCAAGGTACTGCGGGCGCTGGGCGAGCCGGGATCGTCGTCGGCCGGAGAGGTTTGCACGGCGGCGGCGCGGCGGCGCGGCCGGTTGGCGAACTGACGGCGCGGGTGGAGCGAATCTCCGGTGGCCGAGACGGGCCATCCGCGGGATAATCATCCCCGCCGTTCGAGCTCGAAGCAGCGTATCGCCGATGGAAGACAGGTGACGACTCAGGCCGATGGGCGTTCAGCGTGCTTTGCGAGAGGTCTCTGGGACTTCACCGCTGTCCCACATTGGAGAGGTGAGGGTCGAGAGGTTGCCGCGACCGCTCCAGGCCACCCAGACGAAACGGCTGAGCAAGGTGCTGACCTCGGACCATCGGTTCGAACGGCTGAGAGTTATTCCCCGCCACGACGCCAGGGATCGGTGCTGTCATGAACGCCTATATTGCCCTGCTCCGGGCCGTGAACGTCGGTGGCACCGGAAAACTGCCGATGAGCGACCTCAAGGCCCTTTGCGAACACTCCGGATTCCTCTGTGTCCGGACGTACATCGCCAGTGGCAATGTCGTTTTCGCAAGCGAGTTATCGGAAACCCAGGTCAAGGCGGCCCTGGAGTCTGCCCTGCAACGGTACGCCAGCAAGCCCGTCGGCGTGCTGGTTCGTACCGCCGTGGAGATGAGGGATGTCGTCGCGAGCAACCCGTTCCCGGACGCCTCGCCCAGCCGGACCGTGGCCATCTTCCTGGACGCCCCCCCACCCGCTGAGACCGTGGAACGGGCAACCGGCCGTGCCGGCGAGGAGATCCGCCTCGGAAGGCGAGAGATCTACGTCCATTACGGCGACGGCATGGGCCGGTCCCGGTTGAAGATCCCCGCCGCCGTGGCCGGCACGGCACGTAACATCAACACGGTGACCAAGCTGGCCGAGATGGCCGCCGAACTGAGCTGACCGGCTGGGCCTGGCCGGTCCAGCTTGTTCAAGTTGGGCACGGTCATCCAGTGAGAGACGAGGATCAGTTGCGGTGAAGCCAGCGACGCGGACCACGCGACCGGCTTCAACGCACGTCTCGACGATGCTGCCCAGAGGCACACGGTCGCGTCCTCGGCGCGTCCGCGAACGCGTTCCCGGAAGGATTTCCTTCTCCGAAACGTTGGAGTGAAGCATGGCAGCCCGACGATCTCTCGACGACAAGCTCGCGGCCCTGCGGGCCCTCCGCGGCCAGTCGCTCACCAACGAGCAAAAGGCCGAGCTGAGGGCTCGGATCGGTGACCGATCGAACCTGGTCGTTGCCGCGGCCGCAGCGATCGCCGGGGAGAATTCGCTCGTCGAGTGCGCCGGTGAGCTGGAGGCGGCCTTCGATCGCTTCCTGATCAACCCGCTCAAGGACGACAAGCTCTGCCGGGCCAAGCTCGGCATTGTGCAGGCCCTCAACGACATGGAACATCCGGATTCCGGAGTCTTTTTGAAGGCGGCGCGGCATGTGCAGCTCGAACCGGTCTGGGGCGGCTCGGAGGACTCGGCTGCGCCCCTGCGTGCCGCGGGGGTTCTCGCCCTGGCACGGGTCGAAGGGACTGGCGCGCTGCCGTTGCTGGTCGACGCGCTCGCCGATCCCGCCGAGGACGTGCGGAGCGCGGCGGCCACGGCGCTCGGGGCCGTCGGCGGAGAGGCCGCGGGCCTGGTGCTTCGGTTGAAGGCCCGGATCGGCGACACCGATCCCGATGTCTTCTCCGAGTGCCTCGGCGGCCTGTTGGCCGTCGACGCCAGCGAGTACCTGACTCTCGTGGTCACCTACCTTGACCCAAGCGACCCGATCGGCTGCGAGTCGGCGGCCCTCGCGCTGGGTAAGTCGCGGTTGGCCGAGGCGCTCGATCCACTCGTGGAGTGCTGGCGGCACTCGTCTTCGTCGGAATTGAAACGGCATCTGCTTCTGGCCGTGGCCATCCTGCGCCGCCCCGCCGCGTTCGACTTCCTGGCGGAACTTGTCGCAACCGGACCGGAACCCGACGCGGCCGAGGCTCTCGCGGTTCTCGGGATCCACAAGGACGACCCGCTCATCCGTGAACGGGTGAAGTCGGTCGTCGAGGAGCGCGATCGACCGGCGATCCGGGCTGCGTTCGATCGTGCGTTCGGGTAGAGAGTCCAGGCAATCGTGAGTGATCCTGAAGTTCCGATGCTCAGGAGTCCAGCCTGAATGCCCGGCCCGGACCCTTGGCGAAAGCAACCTGCCCGAGAGCAATCCTGCGTTCCGAATGCAAGGACATTGACACCTCAATCGAAGTGAATGGCGAAGGGTTCGCGGAACCTCGATACGAAGTCCCGCGACTTCGGGCCAGCTAACCACCCGCGATGGCCCCGACGATCAGGAAGGGCTCTCTGCCCGAGGCGACCTCTTCGGGCAAAGGTGTATCGGGGGCTTCGTGAGAGAAGTCCTGTTCGCAGGCAAAAAATCGAAGGAAGGCCCGCCGCTGCTGGGTGGCATGGTCGCGGATCGTCCCGCGAAGCATCGGATAGCGGGCCTCGAGTGCGTCGAGCAGCGATCGCAGCGTCACCGGACCCTCGACCTCCAGCTCAACCTCGCCGCCACCGATCCCCGCAAGGTTCCGCAGGTGGTAAGGGATGACGACGCGAATCATGGTAGGGTCTGGACCTCCACGGAGAGCACAGCGGGTAGGTCCCGGACGATCGGCCTCCAGCGATCTCCCGAGTCGGGCGAGACGTACACCTGGCCGCCGGTAGTGCCGAAGTAAACGCCGCACGGGTCCAGCCGGTCGACGGCCATGGCGTCTCGAAGGATGTTGACATAGCAATCGGATTGCGGCAAGCCCTCGGTCAGCGGCTCCCATGCGCCTCCGCCGGTCCGGCTTCGGTAGACGCGAAGCTTCCCTTCGGGTGGGTAGCGCTCCGCGTCGCTCGTGAGCGGGACCACATAGACAGTCTCGGGCTCATGGGCGTGGACGTCGATTGGAAAGCCGAAGTCGCTGGGAAGATCGCCACTGACCTCGTGCCACGAATCGCCGGCGTCGTCGCTGCGCATCACGTCCCAGTGTTTCTGCATGAACAACACGTGAGGACGCGAGGGGTGAAGGGCAATCCGATGGACGCAGTGGCCGACATCAGCGTCCGGGTCGGGAATGTACTGTGACCGGAGGCCCCGATTTTTGGGAGCCCAGGTGAGGCCGCCGTCGTCGGTGCGGAAGACACCGGCGGCCGAGATCGCCACGAAGATCCGGTCCGGGGCGCTCGGGTCGAGGAGGACCGTGTGGGCCCCCATCCCGCCGGCTCCCGGCTGCCAGAGGGGTCCCGACTCGTGCCCCCGGAGCCCCGACAGCTCGTTCCAGTTCAGGCCGCCGTCGTCCGACCGGAACAGCGCGGCATCTTCCACCCCCGCAAAGACGACGTCCGGATCGGTGAGAGAGGGTTCGAGGTGCCAGACGCGCTTGAACTTCCAGGGGTGCTGCGTGCCGTCGTACCACTGGTGGGTCGTCAAGGGCTTTCCGGTTCGGTCCGACGTATCATAGGCAAACCGGTTACTCTGGCCCACGGGCATGCCGTCCGGGCCGGTCGTCGGCCCGCCGCCGGGGGGCTCCCACGACGTGCCACCGTCGTCCGACCGCTGGATGATCTGCCCAAACCATCCGCTCGACTGTGAGGCGTAGAGCCGATTGGGATCGGCAGGCGAACCCTTGAGGTGATACACCTCCCAGCCCGAGAAGTGCGGGCCATCGACCTCCCAGCGCTCCCTCGTGCCGTCCGAGGTCAGGATGAACGCTCCCTTGCGCGTACCGACCAGCACTCGCACCCTGCTCATCGACGTCTCCTTGACGATTGCCGCGGGCATCCTCCGGCGAATGCCCGCATTCGTGTCTTCTGGCCGGGCCGCGGTATCCAGCGCAGCCCTTGCGAAATCCTCGCCTCAAACGGAGGCCCGCTCGTTCAGCCTGGCCTGGAGCCGAGCTTCCGCGGCCCGGAGTTCTCCCGTCGGATCGCTCGGCGCGAAGTCGTCCGCCTCAAAGACGGGGCGGATCTCGATCTCGGAATCGCCCGGCATCGGGTTTGGGCAGCGCTTGACCCAGGCAATGGCCTCGTCCATTGACTTCACCTGCCAGAGCCAGAAGCCGGCGATCAACTCCTTCGTCTCGGCGAAGGGACCATCGGTCACCTCGCGACCCTCGCCACTGAACCGGACGCGGACCCCCTGGGCGCTCGGTTTCAAGCCCTCTCCCGAGAGCAGGATTCCCGCCGTCGCGAGTTCCTCGTTGTACCTGCCCATGGCTGCCAGCAGCTCTTCGCTCGGGAGTGCTCCGGCCTCGGAGTGATCTGTCGCCTTGACAATCACCATGACCTTCATCGCATCGTTCCTCAATGTGTGTCGTGTTCCAGCCATTGATCCTCTTGCAAGAGGCCGCCGCGGTCTGACCGCGGCGGTGCGCTCCGACTCGCGTCAGCTCGTGGGTCCGGCAACGGTGACCATCCAGCCGACATTGAACCGGTCGGTCACCATCCCGTAGCACGGCGACCAGAAAGTTGCTGAGAGGGGCATCTGGACGCTGCCACCGTCGGCCAGGGCATCGAAGGCTTTCCGGGCTGCATCCTCGGTGGGCAAGGTGATCGACAGACGGAAACCGTCGAATGTCGACTGGTCGTCGCACCCGTCGGAGGCCATGATCGAAGCGCCGAGGACCCGAAATGAGGCGTGCATGACTTTCTTCTCAAAGCCGTCCTGGAGCATTCCGGCCGGAGGGGACTCGGGGCTCTCGTCGAACCGCATCAGCATCTCGACCTCGGCCCCGAGGGCTTTGCGGTAGAATTCGAGAGCCTCCTCGCATCGGCCGGAGAAGAACAGGTACGGGGTCAGAGTGGCGTTGGTCATGAATTCTCCCTCCAATTTGATCGTCGTGAGGCGGGCGTAAGGCAGACCCTCCTGCCGTCTCGCTGGCGTCCCTTGGTGGTCGATTGGGAGCTTTGGAAATCGACACCGACTCAGGATTGAGTCGAGAGCGTTCGAAGCCCAGACACGTCGAACAGGGGACGTACCTCGACCGATCCGACCCGCGCCCCTGGATGTCGGGCCGCGATGCGAAGGGCATCGTCGCGCGATTCGGCGAGAATCACGTAGTAGCCCCCGAGGATCTCATTGGTCTCGGCGAACGGGCCATCGGTGATCTCGCGTTTGCCTGATCGGACTCTCACCGAAGTGGCGACCTCTGTGAGATGAAGCGGCGACGCATCCACATACATGTCGAAATCGCTCAGTTGCCTCGCGAGCGATGCGGCCTCGGCCATGGCTTCCCTGAGTGCAGCGGAACCGGCCGCCCGCCAGGCCTCGGCGTTGTCATAGCAGAGGAGCATGAACGGTCGCTTTGCCCCGTCGGCGTCGCCGGCACTCTCGGGGAGGTTTCGAGACGGCGGCAAGTCCTCCAGCGGGAACACGGGGCGGATCTCGACGGTTCCTTTCGTCGCGGGAGGGAGCGCACTCGCGACCGCGATCGCCTCGTCGAGGTTGGCAAGCTCCAGGATGTAGTAGCCGCCTAGCTGCTCGGTTGTTTCCGCGAAGGGACCATCGACGACGAGTACCTGACCGTCACGCACCCGGACGGTCGCGGCAGTCGTCACCGATTCGAGCGGCGAGGAGGCAAGGTATTTCCCCTCGGCGATCAAGCGGTCGCAGATCCTCATGGACTCGACCATGCAGGACTTCCGCTCCTCCTCCGTCCAGAGGCGCTCGTCCCCATACATGAGCAAAATGTACTTCATTGCGATCTCCGTGGCGTTGACAATTCGACGAGGCGAGGAGCATGAGACTTACTGAGCATTTACCGCATCCTGGAGCGCCCGGATGTCCAGCCGAGACATTCCCATCATGGCCTCCATGACCCGGCCCACCTTCGCTCGGTCCGGATCCGCGAGGAGTTCCGTAAGCACCGAGGGGACGACCTGCCAGGAAAGCCCGTACCGGTCCTTCAGCCAGCCACACTGGCCCTTCGATCCCCCTTCGGAGAGCCTGGTCCAAAGTTCATCGACCTCAGCCTGGGATTGGCAGTCGATCGAGAGCGAAATTGCCTCGTTGAACGTGAAGTGTGGCCCCCCGTTCAGCGCAAGAAACTCAATGCCGGCGAGGCGGAACTCCACCACAAGCGCCTCTCCGGAAGGCCCAGGAGTGATCTTAGTGAGGGCTGAATCCGGAAACAGGGAGGTGTAGAACGCCACGGCCTCTTCCGCCTTATCGTCGAACCACAAGCACGGCTTGATCTTCTGTCGTGTCATGGAAACCCTCGCAAGCGCAGGTCGTTTCGCGGCAATCCTCCTGCCAATCAAGGAGTACCGCCCGGTTGGTTTCCTGATGGTCGAACGGTCGAACCGCGAATCGACACACGACGCACGATATTTTCGAAGGCCAGGGATCCGACCGCCGAGGCGGTTCGATCGTTAGAGGCTCGCCAGCCGCTTTTGCAGGAACCGACGCTCCGGCCCCTGCTGCGCGAGGTCGAGCGCACGGTCGTAGGCAGACCTCGCCTCGTCTCGCCTGCCCAGCCGGCGGAGCAGGTCGGCCCGAGCGGCGTGCGCGAGGTGGTACGAGGCCAGATTGCCGCGTTCGAGGATCGCATCGATGAGCCCGAGGCCGACGTCCGGGCCATCTCGAAAGGCCACGGCGACCGCACGGTTGAGCGCGACTACTGGAGAAGGGTGGATCGCCAGAAGCAGGTCGTAAAGCGCCGCGATCTGCCGCCAGTCGGTGGCTTCCGGAGTCGGAGCCTCGGCATGAATCGCGGCGATGGCTGCCTGGATGGAGTACGGCCCGGCCTCTCGGGAGGCGAGAGCCCTCTCGACGAGCGCTCGGCCTTCGGTGATGAGCCGGACGTCCCACCGAGATCGATCCTGGTCTTCGAGCAGGATGATGTCTCCGTCCCGAGTCGTGCGGGCCTCTCGGCGGGATTCCTGAAGGAGCATGAGAGCGAGGAGGCCGGTTGCCTCGGGGGCGGGCAGCAGGTCTGCGACCAGCCTCCCGAGACGGATCGCCTCCCCCGAAAGGTCGGCTCGGGTCAGGGCCTCACCGACCGTGGCTGAGTAGCCCTCGTTGAAGACGAGGTAGATGACGGCAAGAACCGACTCGATACGCTCGGGCAGTTCGTCCGAAGAAGGGATCACGAACGGGATCCGGGCGTCCCGGATCTTGGCTTTCCCTCGAACAAGGCGCTGGGCCATCGTCGCCGGAGCGGTGAGGAAGGCGCTCGCGATCTCCTCGGTCGTCAATCCGCACACCTCGCGGAGCGTGAGCGGGATCTGAACCTTCCGGTCGATCGCCGGGTGACAGCAGGTGAAGATGAGCCGGAGGCGATCGTCCTCAACCTCCTCGTCGGCCCGGGCCGAATTGGCCTCGGCGATTTCCGAGAGTCGACCGGCGAGTTCTGGCTGGAGATCAACGAAGTGGCCGCGCCGGCGGATGGCGTCGATCGCTTTGAATCGCCCGGCCGACACGAGCCACGCCCGGGGGTTTCTGGGAATGCCATCCCTCGGCCACCGCTCGATTGCTACGGCGAAGGCCTCGTGCAACGCCTCCTCGGCCAGGTCGAAGTCACCGAGAAGCCGGATCAGCGTGGCGAAGACGCGGCGCGACTCGGCGCGGTAGACCTCATCCACCAGGCCCCGGATTCGATCGCCCGGGCACTCCTCCATGATCCTGGCTCTCCGAGACGCCTCGTGATGCGGCCTCCTGCGAAGTCGGAGGGCCGAGTCAATCGCCCCACCATACATCCGGGCCCGGCCTCCGCCAAGAGGTGTTGGAGAAATTTGTACACTACGACCGAGCGCGAACCGCTGAGGCCGATTCCTCGGGATCCCCCCGGCCTTTCACTCGCCAGCTCCTGACCGTCCTGGATGACCTCGCATTTCGAGATCCGGGCCGAAACCTCATCAACTGCCGAGGCGCTCGCGACCTGCCCTTCGAGCACGGCTCGAAGGTTCTCCTCAACGTAAGAGCATCCCGGGCGCAACTCCGGTCCCGACCGTTTTTTCGACGAGGTCTGCCAGAGAAGAACCACCCGCCTGGCGCCCCGCACTTGAGGCAGGTCGTCGAACCGCCGTCAAGCCGCGAGCCTGTTGTGCTGCTCAATCAAACGATCGTGCAACTTCCGGAATTGGGCCGGTGTGCATTCATCGCACGACTTCGCGATCTACCACCATGCGCCCGGATGCGACATGCGAGCGATGATCCGGGCCATTATTCCACGGGAGTTCCATAAACGCAGAGAGTCGCGTCCAGGACGCGGCTCTCTGCACAAGGCTCATACTCTCAAGGACTCGCAAGCGGAGGAGGTGGGATTCGAACCCACGGTACCGTTGCCGGTACACCGGTTTTCGAGACCGGCCCACGACGACCTCGAAACACCGCGAATCACGGCCTTTTCTCCATCCCGTCACCTCACTGGGGGGCGCGCATACGCCCTCCCATACGCCTATTCTGCGGCCGACGTCGGCCGGTCCGTCACTCACGGTCTGGGCGTCCTTCCCGGAACTGGGGCCAACCTTCGTGGATGTCCTGGAGTTGAGGTGCCCCCCCCAGCCTTCCCCTACCCGGGGTTGCGAGGCCGGCTCGAACGCGCCTCCTTGCAGCTGACGCGATCTGTCGATCCGAGCGAGAAGCCGCCTGAGAGGGAAACGACCGATAGCCCTTCGGCGTTTGTCGGACTGGAGCGCGCAAGTCTCGCAAGTCGACTCTCTGCCAAGCATCCTTCGTTCAGCACCTTCATCCTCAATGACAGGCAGAGTCGTCGCATACCCGGGTTGATCGCTCCGATCGGGTCGCCGTTGATCTCGGACTCGAGACTTCCCGAAAAGCTCTCGGGGAGCACTCGGATTCGACTCACTTTCCTTCTACGATGGGCCCTTCGCCGGGCGTACGGACGTCCCGCAGGGGATTACACCAGAAACGGCAACCATCGAGGAGTGATCGTGATGACCCGAGCCGAGTGGATACGGGCAATGGCCGTCGGCCTCGCCCTGATCGGGGGCGCCGCGGCCCCATCGACCTCAAGGGCCCACGACGGCCCGCACAGCCACGGCCACGATCATCCGGGCGAGGCCCCCGCGGAGGCCGCCGGGCCGAAGTACCCGACCGGCCTGATCCTGCCGCCGATTGACGGCCCGAAGCCCTGGTCGGATGCGCCGCACCTCAACCACCCGGACCGCTTCCACATCGCCATCATGACCGACCGCACCGGCGGCCACCGTCCCGGCATCTGGGAGAAGGGGGTCGAGAAGGTCAACCTGCTCCGCCCCGAGTTCGTGGTCAGCGTTGGCGACCTGATCGAGGGCTACACCGAGGAGGTGCCCGAGATCGAGCGGCAGTGGGAGGAGTTCCTCGGCTTCATCGAAACCATGGAGATGAAGTTCTTCTTCGTCCCCGGCAACCATGACCTCACCAACCCGACGATGCACCGGATCTGGCGGGAGCACTTCGGTCGGGAGTGGTACTCGTTCGACTACAAGGGCGTCCATTTCGTGGCGATCAACTCCGAGGACCCGCAGCAGCACCTCGGCGAGGAGCAGCTCGCCTGGCTCGAGGAGGACCTCGCGGCCCACGCCGACGCCCGATGGACTCTGCTTTTCCTGCACAAGCCGCTCTGGACCTACGCCGAGCGCGAGATGGCCGCCGGCAACCCCGACCCCACCAACTGGAAGCGGGTCGAGGCGATGCTCGGCGACCGCCCGCACACCGTCTTCGCGGGCCACGTCCACCACTACGTGCAGTATGACCGCAACGGCATGAACTACTACCACCTGGCGACCACCGGCGGCGGCTCCCAGCTCCGGGGCGTCCCCTACGGCGAGTTCGACCACGTCACCTGGCTGACCATGGAGCCCGACGGCCCCCGGGTCTCCCACCTGCTGCTCGACGGCGTGCTCGCCCCCGACACGGTCACCGAGAAGGGGATCGCCCGCTTCCGAGAGTTCCTCACCGACGCCTCGGTGCAGGTCGCGCCGATCCTGATCACCGAGGGGGAAGGCCTGGACGAGGGACGGATCGACGTCCGCCTGGCCAACGACTTCGACGTCCCGGTGACCGTCAGCGGCCGGATCGAGGGCCTGCCGCTGCGGGGCCTGACGGTCGATCCCGCCTCCCTGGAGCTGACCGCCGAGCCCGGCGAGGCCGCCGAGTTGTCCGTCCGTGTTGCCTTCGGCGAGCCAATCCCCTTCGAGGCGCTGGCCGGCACCGTCTTCACCGCCACGATCACCGGCGAGGCCGCCGAGGGCGAGGCGCCGCTGAAGGCCGAGCAGGCGGTACCGGTCGTCATCGACCGGGGCTACACGATCTCCCCGGCCGACCACGACGTCGCCCTCGACGGCCGGCTCGACGAGTGGGAGTCGCTGCGGAACGGGCTGCCCAGCCCGCCGATGATCCTGGGAGCCGCCGAGTCCTGGACCGGCCCCGGCGACGCCGACCTGTCCTTCGACCTGGCGTACGACGACGAGATGCTCTACCTCGCCGCCCGGGTGCTCGACGAGGCGGTCGTCCCCGGCGAGGATCGGCTCGAGGTGCTCTGGGACCCCCGGCCGATGGACCGCCGCGTCTCGGACCCCCGCTTCGCCCGCGGAGGCCACCGGTTCACGATCCCCGCCCCGGCACCGAACGGCGACGAGGCCTCGGATGCCCTGGAGGTCGGCCGTCGCCGGGATGGTCCGACCATCGAGGGCGCCCGGGCCGCCTCCCGGCAGATCGAGGGGGGCTATGAGGTCGAGCTCGCCATGCCGCTCTCGGCCCTGGCCGAGGCCCAGGACGGCGCCGACTGGTCGAGCTTCCAGCTCTCGGTCGTCGTCTCGGATGTCGACGAGTCCGGTGCCGAGCCGGCCCGCGTCCTCTGGCGGGGCACCCGGGACGTCGATCGTTCCAACGCCCGGTTCGGCCATTTCGTCCGCCGGCCCTGAGCCGGATCGACCCGGGCCCTGGGGGTGTCCGCCCCCCCGGGGAGCCCGTGGGGGAACGCCTATAGCGAGACGTTCAACAGCCGATTGAAAGACGAGCTGCTGGACCGTGAGGTGTTCGAGACGCCGGAGGCGGCGAAGGTCATTCTCGAAGACCTCCGCCTGGACTCCAACCATCAGAGGCAGGGTCTACGCATCACAACAGGAAATTTGGGAAACCGATTATTGTGGTGCAACTTTGAACATTACCATGAAAAATACTGCGTTTTCTCTATTATAGAAGTTTCAACATAAAAGTTGCATTGTTGTAGAATTTGGATTGGGACGACCAAACCAGCGAAAAACTCAGCGTTTCTAACGTGCGTAGACCCTGCCATCAGAGGCCGGACCGATTCTTGGGCCGCTTCGTTCCCCCCGACCGACGTCGTTCTAATCCCCGATCCCACACTCTCATAATCCCTGGACAAGAATTCGGTTCCAGGTCAGTTGGCGATGCGGATGTGAGGTTTTCGGTCGGTGACCGAGATGAGAGAGGCCCTCGTGGGCGGCCGCGGGCCTTCGTTGCCACGTTCGGTCCCGACGGCCTCCGCCTCGCCTCGTGCCGTCGGGACTTCACCGTTCGCCTATGGCAGACCGAAAGCGGCGCATGCCAGGTCCTGTGTTCGCACACCGATGATGTC
>NZ_WEZF01000034.1 GCF_009177065.1 Tautonia marina | reverse complement strand
TTCGGCCCGGCCAGCCGGTCCGGGTCACCTTCCCCGGCGCCCCCGGGCTGAGCGTCCCGGGTTCGGTCGTCCGGGTCTCGCCGGTCTTCGAGGAGGGGGCCCGCGTAATGCCCGTCTGGATCGAGGTCGAGAACGCCGAAGGGCGGCTCTTCGAGGGGATGCAGGCCCGCGCCGTCATCGACGTGTTCCCGCCTGCACCGTCAATCGCGGGTCGCCCCGGGGGGGATTCCTGAGCGATGCTCGACGCCCTGATCCGCTTCTCGCTCGCGAACCGGGCGTTCGTCCTGGTCGCCGCCCTGGCCCTGGCCACCTACGGCGGCTTCCGGGCCACGCAGATCCCCATCGACGTGTTCCCGGACCTGAACCGCCCGACGGTCACCGTCATGACCGAGGCCCACGGCCTGGCGCCCGAGGAGGTGGAGACGCTCGTCACCTTCCCGATCGAGTCCTCGCTCAACGGCGCCAGCGGCGTGCTCCGGGTGCGCTCCGCCTCGGCCGTCGGTCTGTCGATCGTCTGGGTCGAGTTCGACTGGGGCTCGGACATCTATCGCGCCCGCCAGGTCGTGAGTGAGAAGCTCCAGCTCGTGCGGTCGCGGCTGCCCGACGACGTCAATCCGGTCCTCGCGCCGATCACCTCGATCATGGGCGAGATCCTGCTCATTGGGCTCCAGGCCGACGGGCCGACCGATGCGATGGAGTTGCGGACGCTGGCCGACTGGGTCATCCGCCCTCGCCTACTCGCCGTCTCGGGGGTCGCGCAAGTCACCGTCATGGGGGGCGAGGTGCGTCAGTACCAGGTGCTGACCTCTCCCGAACGCCTGGCGCGTCACGACGTAACGCTCGACGAGCTGAACCGGGCGGTCGAACGCGCGAACAAGGCGACCGGAGGCGGGTTCCTGCTGGGCAAGGACCGCGAGGCGGTCATTCGGATCGTGGGGCGTGCGGAGACGCTCGACGACATCGCCTCGACGGTGGTCCGGCCGGGCGAGCCGGTGCCGATCACTGTCCGCGAGGTCGCCGACGTCCGCTTCGGCCCGCCGGTCAAACGCGGCGAGGGGAGCATCGATGGTGCGGCGGCGGTCATCCTCTCGGTCCAGAAGCAGCCGGGGGCGGACACGCTCCGGCTCACGGCGGACATCGACGCGACGCTCGACGCGATCCGGGCGAGCCTGCCCGACGACGTGTCCCTCGACGCTGGGATCTTCCGGCAGCAGCGGTTCATCGACGCGGCGATCGCCAACGTGGTCGAGGCCATCCGTGACGGCACGATCTGGGTCGTGATCGTCCTGTTCCTCTTCCTCTGGAACCTCCGGGTGAGCGTGGTGACGCTCACGGCCATCCCGCTGTCGGTGGTGATCACGGCCCTGGTCTTCGACTACCTGGGCTTGACCATCAACACGATGACGCTCGGCGGCATCGCTGTGGCGATCGGCGAGCTGGTCGATGACTCGATCGTGGACGTCGAGAACGTCTTCCGCCGCCTCAAGGAGAACCGGGCGAAAGCGCGGCCCGATCCGGCCCTGCGGGTCGTCTTCCGCGCCTCATCGGAGATCCGCGGCAGCATCGTCTACGCGACGATGGTCGTCGTCCTCGTGGTCCTGCCGCTGTTTGCGCTGCCCGGCCTGGAAGGGCGGCTGTTCGCGCCGCTGGCCCTGTCCTACCTCGTGACGCTACTCGCCTCGCTGCTGGTCTCGCTGACGGTGACCCCGGCGCTGGCCTCATACGTCCTGCCGGGCGCCCGCTTCCTGGAGCGGCCCGGCGATCCGATCCTACTCCGTACGCTGAAGTGGCTCGACACGCGGGTCCTACGGTTCACGCTCCGCCACACGGGGGCGGTCTTGCTCGCGGTGCTCGTGCTCGTCGTGGGATCGCTCGCAACCCTGACCGGGATGGGCGGCGAGTTCCTGCCGGAATTCAACGAGGGCACGCTGACGATCGCCGCGACCTGCCCGCCGGGCACGAGCCTCGCCGAGTCGGACCGCATCGGCCGCCGCGTCGAGGAGACGCTGCTGGCCATCCCCGAGGTGACCGGGGTCTCGCGGCGGACGGGCCGCGCCGAACTGGACGAGCACGCCGAGAACGTCAACGTCTCCGAGATCGACGTCAACCTGATCGAGCCCAATCGGCCGAAGCCCGGTCTCGCGGCGAGCATCCTGCGGGCGGTCCCCGGCCTGCACCACCTCGGGGTGGAGCACGTCGGTCGTCCGAGGGATGAGGTCCGCGACGAGGTGCGCGAGGTCCTCTCCGAAGTGCCCGGCGTGGTCTTCAACATTGGCCAGCCGATCTCCCATCGGCTCGACCACATCATGTCGGGCATCCGGGCGCAGGTCGCGGTGAAGATTTTCGGCCCGAATCTCGACACATTGCGGGACTCGGCCGACGAGCTGGCCCTGGAGATGGCGGAGATCCCGGGCGTCGTCGACCTCCAGGTGGAGCCCCAGGTGCGCGTGCCCCAGGTGCGGGTCTGGATCGACCGCGAGTCGGCCGCCCGATACGGCCTGACTCCCGCGGAGGTGGCCGAGGCCCTGGAGACCGCCTTCCAGGGGAGGACGGTCTCCCAGGTCCTCGAAGGCCAGCGCACGTTCGACCTGGTCGTCTGGTTCGACCCGTCGGCCCGGAATGACGTGGAGGCGATCCGCTCGACGCGCGTCAGCACGCCGTCGGGGGCTCGGGTGGCCCTCGGCAACGTCGCGGAAGTGGTCGAGACCGACGGCCCGAACACAATCAACCGCGAGAACGTGCTGCGAAGGATCGTGGTCCAGGCCAACGTCGCGGATCGCGACCTCGAAGGCGTCGTGAGCGACATTCGCCGGACGATCGCCGAATCGGTGACCCCTGCCCTGCCCACCGGCGACTTCGTCGACCTGGGCGGGCAGTTCGAGGCCCAGCGTCGGGCCAACCGCCAGCTCTTCCTGCTCGGCCCGCTGGCGCTCTTCGGGGTCTTCCTCGTCCTCTGCAAGGGCCTGGATTCCTGGCGGGCCTCGCTCCAGGTCCTGGCCAACGTGCCACTGGCGGCGGTCGGTTCGATCATCGCCCTGCTCATCGTCGAGTGGCCGGGGATCGACGCGTTTCGCGGTCTGCCCTGGTGGGGATGGCCGGGCGTCTGGACGGGCGCGGTGACCCTCTCGGTCGCCCACTGGGTCGGCTTCATCACGCTGACGGGGATCGTCTCCCGCAACGGCATCCTGATGATCTCACACTACCAGCACCTGATGCGCGAGGAGGGGGAGCTATTCGGCCCCGAGATGATCATCCGGGGGAGCCTGGAGCGGCTGGCGCCAGTGCTGATGACGGCCCTCACAGCAGCCATCGGCCTGATCCCGCTGGCCCTCGGCGCCGGCCAGACGGGCAAGGAGTTGCTCCACCCGCTGGCGATCGTCGTTATCGGCGGCCTCGTCAGCTCGACGCTGCTCGACCAGGTCGTCACTCCCGCCCTGTTCCTGCGGTTCGGGAGGCCATCAACCCGGGGTGCTGCGCATGACGATGTCTTCTCCGACCTCGACGACCAGGACTCATGACAGTCAGGCGAGACCCTCATTACGGGATCGCTTCCGGGTTGCTGGAGGAATCAGCCGGCCGCAGACCGACGGTCACGCGAACCGTATCGGTCGAGCCGGCCGCGGGTCGGGCCGAATGGCGACCCAGTTCCAGCGGGATCTCGACCGCCGTTTCCGGAGTGTTGGCATCGAGCCCCAGCGTGCCGACGTCGATCGGTCGCGTCTCCACTGCCTCCAGTTCTTCGCCCACCCACTTCGGCACACGGAGCACCACCCTCGCCGGATCGGCCCGCGACACGGTGAACTTAAAGCCCGGCGGCGGCCGTCCTTCCAGTCGCACGCGAACCGGCACCGTCACCTCGATCCGCTCGACCAGCCCCACGCGCAACGAGGGGTCGGATAGCGACCACTCGACGCCCGCAGGTAACGCGATGGTCATATCGCCGCGCTCAATCGTGTAGGTTCCCTCCTGCTCGGCCCCCGACAGATCAACCGATGCGCTGATTCCCTCGGAGGCCAGGTTATCGATCAACGCTCGTTTGCCCCACACCTGAAGATCGAGCGTCTCGGGCGGATCGACCAGCTCCAGCGAATCGGGCAAACCCTGAAATTGGGCCGTGGCTGTGACCGTCCTTCGGGCGACCTGCTGGAGGTCATAGAGGACCCACAACGCCGAGACCGCCAGTGTTGTCAGCAAAAAACCACCCACGCCCGAAGCCAGTCCCCTGATTCGTCCGCCGCTCGACTCGGCCCGACCCAATCCGCCCGAATCGGCCCCCAGTGCCCGCTCCAGATCCTCGGGAGCTGCGACCCGCTCGACCCGTCCGTCTCGGACCACCGAGACCTCGCCACGTTCTTCCGAGACCACCACCACCACCGCATCGCAGCGCTCGCTCAGGCCGACCGCGGCCCGGTGGCGAGTGCCGAACTGCGAGGGAAGGCCGGCGCGGGTTGACAAGGGGAGCAGCGTCCCGACCCGATCGATCCGGCCCTTCTGAATCAACGCGGCGCCGTCGTGAACGGGACTTTCTTTTCCAAAAAGGCTTTCGATGAGCGGAACGCTGAACCGGGCATCAATCCGCTCGCCCTCGTGGGCCAGCTGGTCCAGGCGGTCTCGCCCCTGAAACACCATCAAGGCACCGGTATGAGTCGCGGCCAGGCGGAAGGCGGCCTCGGCCACGACCGCCGGGGCGATCGTCCCGGCCAGTGATCGCTGTCCGGCCAGCAGCCGAAGGGGACCGGCGTGGATCAGCACGTCGCGGAGTTCGTTGCGGAAAACCACAATCAGGGCGATCGGTGCCAGCTTGAAGACGGCACCAAGAGCCCAGCCCGTCAACTCCAGGCCGAGTCGGCGAGCGAGCTCCCAGAGAACCCAGAGGGCGGCCAGACTCAGCAATGCTTGCGGAGTCCGAGTCCCTCGCGACAGGAGCAGCACGCGGTGGGCGAGGTAGCTGAGGGCCAGGACATCGACCACCTCTCTCCAGCTCGGGTCGGGCATCGCGGGCATGGTCGGGACCCCAATCGGGCCGTACGGTCACTTTCAGCCGAGGCCAACTGACAGGCAACCGGTTCCAAGGGAGCCAGGCCTCGGGGGCCCAGGAACTGCCAACTCCACCCTCGACGCGGGCCTCCTCTCCTTCAGACCTATCAGAAATGATCAGGACGCACCACACTCACGGTTTCGAAGCTGACCGTCATCGGGGGTTCCGATCGCAACCGTCTTCGGATCAAGGCCTCGATCTCACCCACTTTCTCCGGGGCAATCAGCACTTCGATTCGAACCATGCTGGCTCGCGTGCCGGAGCCATCGTGAAGGCTGGTTCGTCCGGCTCCGCGGCAGTCGGTGATCGTATAACCGGAAGCTCCATGCTGCACCAGCTCCGCGAGAATCTCGTCCGAGCGATCCGAGGGGCAGACGAGCGTCAGGCGACGGACCTGGGTCAGCCCCCTCCGCCGCGCCGAGAAGTCGTGTTCCGACAGTTTGCGATGGGATTCAAGGCCGACGAGTTCGAGCGAAAGGCCTTCGCGACCGAACTCCTCCTGAAGCTCGTGGAGCTTCTCCATCACGCTATGATCGATCAGCTTCGTCTCCGACAGATCAACAATCAGGTTGTTCCGCTGGTTCAGTCCGATCTGCTCAATCTGATGTTTAAACGGAATCCAGTTGCTGAACACAGCCGAGTCCTTGGCGAAGATCACCGACGGACCATCCCCCCGCTGCTCAATATGCAGGTAGGGCTTGAAGAGCGATCGAAACGGCACACCGTTCAGCACATGGATTGTCAGCTTCACAACAATGCCGATCACGACACCGATGAGAAGGTCCGTTGCAAGCACCCCGATCATCGTCGCCAGAAAGATAACAAGCTGCTCTTTGCCGATCCGAAAGACGTTCTGAAATTCTCGGGGCGATGCCAGCCGAGCGCCGGTGTACACAAGCATTGCGCTGAGCGCTGCCAGCGGAATCTGGTGGATCAGGCCCGGCAGCAAGGCCACAAACCCCAGCAAGAACAGCCCATGGTACATGTTGGCGAACCGTGTCTGCGCTCCGCTGTCCGCGTTCGCCTTGCTCCGAACGATCTCCGAGATCATCGGCAGCCCACCGATCGCGGCCGAGGCGACGTTGCCGACCCCGATCGCCAGCAGATCGCGGTTCAGGTTCGTCTTCCGCCGGTCGGGATCAATCATCTCGACCGCCTTGGCGCTCAACAACGATTCGACCGAACCAATCAACGCAAACAGAATCACCCACTTCCAACCGGCCCATTCCGCCAGCGCATTGAACCTTGGCGTCGTGATCGCCGCGAACAAGTTGCCGGGAATTGCAACGAGGTACTCCTCTCCAAGATGGTACTGATGACCTGCAAGCGTGTAGTCGTGCTCGTGCGTCAGATCGAAATACATGCCAATCGGCACCGTGACCAGTAGTACGAGCATCGGCCCGGGAATCCTCCCGATCCAGGGATTGCGGATGAGCGGAATGCCGAAAAGAATCACGAGGCTCAAGAGACCAATCAAGGCAATCTCGGGGTTCAACCGCGTGAGCGACCGAGGAATTTCCGCGAGCAGCTCCAGCGGCTCGCCACCAACATCGTTCACCCCAAGCGTGATATGAATTTGCTTCGACACAATGATCACGCCGATCGCCGCGAGCATCCCGTGAACCACCGACGAGGGAAAGAACTCGCCGAGAATCCCCGATCGTGTCAGACCGAATACGATTTGAAGCACCCCGGCCGCGACCCCGATCCCCAACACCATGCGGTAGCTCTGATCCGGGCCGTACATCTCGGCACACTCTGTGATTGCCCCGAGTGCGATCACAATGAGACCGGCCGCCGGCCCTTTGATCGTGAGTTCCGAGTTGCTGATCCAGGGCGTAATCAGCCCCCCGACAATGGCCGTGAACACCCCGGCAATCGCCGGGTATCCGCTGGCCAGCGCAATCCCGAGGCAGAGCGGCAGCGCGATCAGAAAGACCAGGAAGCCGGAGAGCAGATCACGTCGCCAGCAGGCCACGAGTCCGGCAAGGTCACCGCGAGGCGGACGGCGTTCGGTGGTGGTCATGAACCTTCCTCAAGGCTGGGGAGGAACCGTCAATCGAGCAGAGGCAGGGTCTAGCAATTGCGCTGGCCGAGCGTTTCGAGCATGAGCCGTCAGCGCAACGGCCGGCTCGATGTTCGATCCGGTCTCCTGGGTCTTGCTCAGGTGGGATCTCCCCAGGTCGGCGTGCGGCTGAGCCAGCCTCACGGCGGCTCGATAGCGCGTGTCGACCCCCCGCTGGGGAAACACCCCCCCGATCAAGATCAACGCGGTCAAGATCAGGACCGCGATCCGCTCTGAGGGTCGAATCCGCAGATCAATCGTGCTGGAATGGGGACGACCTGTGAAAATCAGAAAATACGCAGACATCACGGCAAGCCCATTCAGGGCCGCGACAATCACCACAAAGGCTCCGGCGATTGGGAAGGCCTGGATGACCCCCTCGACCAGAAGTTCCAGGCCCACGAACCCGGCCGTTCCGGGAAAGCCGATACTTGCCAACCCCGTCAGCAGGAACAAGGCGGCCAACCCTGGCACTTGCGAGGAGAGGCCGTGAAAGTTCAGGAGCGAGATCCGCCCCGTCCTCGCCTCAACGCACCGCATCACCAGACCGAACCCGGTCAGGGAGACCGAGACCGATAGCCACAGACTCAACGAACCGGTCAGGCCGATCGGTGTGGCCGTCTCCAATCCCACCAGCACCAGTGACGAATGGCTAAGAAAGAGATAGCTAAAAAACCGACGCGCCTCACGTTGCACAAGGGCCATGCCCGCCGCGTAAATCGCCGTCACCAGCGAGACCAGGGCCACCGCCGACAAGACCCAGGTCGGCGCGACCGGCAACACGAGTCGGACCAGACCATAGGCCCCGACCATGGGCGAAACGTACAGCAGGGCAGTGCCAAAGCTCGCATGCTCGAACAGGTCGGTCATCCAGCAATGGACCGGCGCAATCCCGCTTCGGAGCAAGACCGCCGCCGTCAGTAGCACCACAGCCACCCCCGAAAACCCGCTGTTGTCGGGAGCAATGGCCAAAATCGCCTGCCCGAGGACGAGCAAGGCAACAAATCCCCCCATGAAAATGACATAGACCCGCGTCGGTTTCCGAGCCTTGCGCAACTCCAGATAGGGAGGGATCACCCCGGCCGCCAGCAAGATCCCGACCAACCAGGGAAGCTTGCTGGAGAAGGTCGCCAGCAAGATGGCCTCCGAAACGAGTGATCGCGCGAACGAAAATTCACGAACCTTGGTCCGCAGAGTCGCCAGGTGGGTGAGCAGAAACAGCAGCGCCGCCAGCGGTAAGAGCGGCGCGCTCAACTCATCCACCACGAGCAAGCGCCCTCCGATCGACCAAATCATCATATCTTCAGGATCGTGCGCCTCTCGAACCCGGAGGAACTCGAAGTCCTGCCAGGCGGCGACGGCGCAGACCAGCGTCAGGCTGCACACGAAGAGGCTCCGCCGACGGGCGGACTCCGGGCGGCTCGTGAACCGCACCACCAAAGCCCCCAGCACGGGGATCAAAACGCAGAGTTCCAGCCAAGGCTGGTGCAGGCCGGACATCACAGTTCCTCGACCATCGGAGAGGAGGCCGGGACCCGATCCGATTCTCGGGAGCCCGTCCCTGCAAGAAAATCCGTCCATCGCCGCTCCATTCCGTCACACCATCGGAAGACCCGTGTGAACGGAGCGACGACGAAACGATCGAGCACGGCATCGAACTGGCCACGATCCAACCCAAGCCGATACAGGCGTAGCTTCAACGGCCCCGATAGCAGCCCCTCAAACCATCCCTCGTGGTTTTCGAGCCGCCGACCGACCGCGTTCTCTATCTGGTGATAGTCCCTCAGCAGCGAGGGGGCCCGAAGCAACTGCAAGGTCCTCAGGCAGGCGTGGCCGATGATATGAATCAAGGGAATGTACCGCAAACCCAACCCGATCTCTGCGACGATGATTCCGACCTGGGTCAGCGAGGCGAAGGCGAGCGCCCCTTTCACGTCCGACTGCACCCGGGCGATGATCGCCGCGAACACGGCCGTCGCCAGTCCGAGGACCACCACAACCCCACAAAGCACGGCCGATCGTTCCAGAATCGGACTGACCCGGAGCAGCAAGAACGCCCCCAGGTGCACTGAAAGGGCCCCGTAAAAGATTGCGCTTGAAGGGGTTGGGCCCTCCATCGCCCTCGGTAGCCATCCCGAGAACGGAATCAGCCCAGACTTCCCCGCAGCGGCCAGCAGCAAGAGCAGCCCCACCCCGAGCGCCTGCGTCGAGGTCAACGTCGCCTTCGCATCCGGCCAGAGGCCGGTACCAGTCATTGACTCGAAATCGCCCGCTCCCGAGACGTGATGCAGCGCCACCGCGGCGAGCAGAAACGCGGCATCGGAGATTCGGTACACCGACCAGACCCGCTGCGCATTGAGCACCGGCGCGGCCCGTTCGTGGAAGTATGCCACCAGCAACGCCGACGACAGCCCCACCAGTTCCCATCCCAGAAACAAGGTTTCAATCGTTCCCGCGAGCGACGCAACCACCATTCCCAGCAAGAACACGGCATAAAACAGGAAGAACCGACCGTAGCCCGGCTCGCGGTGCAGATACCGATTGGCGAATGCCCCCACCGTGCCGATCAGAACCAGCGACAGGATAACGAATGGCACCGAGAGCCGATCGAACACAAATTTCAGGCGGAAGTGGAAGTGCTCGCTCGGAATGGCAATCAGCGATCCCAACTCCAGGGAAAGCTCCCGATCGCCGGTGACCAGCATCATTCCAAGCACCCCGACGGCGGCGACCAGCGCCGTCACCACACTCGCCTCGGTCCATCGAGCGATGGCCGATTCGCTCCAGGGCCGGTCCACCAGCAAGGCAATCCCCAAAATCGCCAGCAGCAACGCCGGCAAGGCCAGAACGGCCGTCCCCAACACCTGGAACAGCAGGGAATCGCTCATCGGTCGCCTCGTCCCGCCCGGGAGCCGATCGAGGCAAACCCCACCGCGTCTCGTCGGCCTCGATACCAGTCGAGCGACGACGAAACCTCAGGGAACCCACTCGATTCCGGGGTGTAGGGGAAAAATCCGCCATCGCGGTAAAGGTGAAGAGTCAGCCCGTCCGGACAGATCGTCGCCATCTGGACCCACGCGTTGCGCACCAGACGACCGATCGGCTCGACCCGATCCATGATCGACTCCAGCGCTTCCGGCGTCGTCTCGACCACGAAGAGCAGACGCAGCGGCTCATGAATCTCGATCATTTGTTGCGAAAGACCGGGGCGAAGGTCACTCAAGGCCCCTTCCATCACCCCCAGCATCGAGGTGATGTTGTGCGGCAGCTTCGACCCGCAACCGAACCCGGCAGGATCAACCCTCGAGAAGTAGTATTCCAGGCTGATCCCCGCGCAAACGGGAATCACCGCCTGCAAAATGCGGCAGAGAATCGAATGCTCCGAGTCATCAAGCCTCGGATTGTACGAGGCAAGAAACGCTCGACGATCGAGAAACAACCCTCGGCTCCAGGAGCGACGCCCCACAAAGCAGAGGGCGTTGGTCGCGTGGTTGTATTCCGGGCGGACCTGCGAAAGGTCCTCGGCTCGGGTCTCCACGTGTTCGAGCGCCTCGGGCAACGAGAGTCCGAGATCGGCCGATTCGAACCGTCGGCAGCGTTCGTGCGCGTTCCGTTCTCGGGTCAGGTCGATCTGTTTCCGGAACTGCTCAAACGCCCGACGATGCGAGAACGGAATCCGATCAAGGTCGTAAAAGATCACGTCCTCGGTACAGGTGTTGTGAAAGGCCCCGACAAACACCGTTCCTTCAGGAATGACCAGCCCTCGATCCTTCAGGATGGACCGGACCCGGGAATCGTTCGCCATCAAGGCGAAGGAACGGGCATTCGGTCCGCCGAGCCCTCCGCTGCACGCGCCACAGTGATAGGCCGACTCGTGCGGATTGTTCAGGCTGCTCGACCCATGCCCGACCACCACCACCAGCTTTGCGAACCCTTGGGTCAGCCCGATGTCCTGAAGCAGCCGAGTCACAATGTCGGCCATCTCCTCATCGGAGAACCCGAGGTGATCGTCATCCGGTCCAGGCGGATCAACCACTCGCTGAATCGAGAGTTCGGTCACCGGGGGAGCCTGCACAAACCCGATGGCCTGTCGATTGATCCGGGAGGTGAGCCTGGGAACGAGGATACGCGTCACCAACGGAACCGACGCGAGCGAGCCGAGCATGGCCGTGGCGATTCCTCCGAGCAGGCCCCGGCTGCTCTGGTGCCAGTGCCTCAGAGCGGTCCCCAGCAGTCTCCTCGTTTCTGCCCGCTGTCGGCTGCTGCTCGTCAGCGAGTAAGCTGCCTGCTCCCGGACGTAATGGCGAGGTCTGACCACCACCGGACAGAGCGGGCGAAAGTGGGCATCGGCCACCCCCCGGTAATACATCGCCACGCCAAAGAACCCGGCCGCGCCGAAGGTCTCGACCTGGGGATTCACTTCTTCGAGGTGTCTTCGGAACGACTCCTCGCGGTCGTCGATGCAGGTGACCACCTGGACCTCAGGCCGCCGCGTGTCGTCGCTTCCCGATCCCGTTCGGGCAGCCTGCGTCACCACGGCGTCGAGTGCTTGATGCCGATATCGACGCTCGAATGCGCGATGATACACCCGACGGCGGGCCAGACTCCCGAACGCCTCGATCTCCTCGACAAGTTGCGACCACTCAGCTTTCGAAAGGCGGTTCAGATCCGGAGGACTCCAGCCCCGAACCTGGGCGAGCTGAAACACCAGATAAGTCCGCTGGTCCACGCTCACCCGGGGAGGGTGTGGAACTCGATGGTGCAGCTCGTGCCGCAACTCGCTCAGCGACGGAGCCGCGGCCAGCTCCTCCCGAGCCACATGGCTCAGGGCCAGCCGCTCAAGGATCAGGCGGACGGCCAGAAAGTCTCGGAGCGTTCCAGGAGGCGCGGGCCGGACCGCCCACTCGGCATTCGTTTCCATCTGCCACAGCATCCCGGCCCATCCGGGAAGCGCCAGGAGCGTTGCGGAGAGGAACGGGCCGCGCTCCGACTCGGCAACCCCCAGGTCCCGAAGTGACTCCTCCAGCGACGCCGTCGCCGATCGTCCCGTTCGATCGATCTCCCGAAGCGCTTCCGGCAGTCCCCGTAACCAGGGCTCGACCGGCCGAGCATCACGGTAAAGTTCCACGAAGGCCCCGAAAAACCCAAGCGACCGGCCGGGCATCCTCCAGGCGGCAAGCCCCTGATCAAGAAACGCCGAGCAAAGTTTGATGAGCAGATCATGAACCAGGCGATCAGTGTCTCGGCCGGTTGCCAGGAGCAACCAGTCTCGGTGCCGGATCGGCGACGGCGGGGGATCGCCGTGCCGCTTCACGCCATGCACTCCGGCGTGACAGACTCTCCAGAGAAGGCGCAACGTAAACGCCTCCCAGGCCCGATCGTCCCACCGATCAATGCGAGCCCCCTGAGACTGGTCCAGCAAACGCTTCAAGATGTCGCCATCGTGACCAGCCGAATCATCAGCCCGCCTCGCCTGATGCTCCCGCAAGACCCACTGCCTCGTCTGATCAATCATCCGACGGCGGAGATCAACCGGAGCCTCCGATCGAAACCGCTCCAGCGCATCGGTTCCGGTAATGAACCAGCGAAGCTCGTCGTCGGTCCCCGTGCGCAACGGGTACTCAAGCATCGCCAGCCGTAGGTGATACCGCGTGCCCATGAATCCGATCAGGACATCGGCATCCTCGCCCAGGTCGTCGATGAGAACCTCCGCCAGATCCTCGCGAGCGATCCGCCCCCGATCGACCTCGCTTCGGTAGTGATCTTCGGGCAGGTAGGGATGGCAACCGTACAGCGCCGAAGCCGTAGCCAGGGCCTCGTCGAACGGCAACTCCTCAAACGCATGCAGCGGATTATGATGAACAAAGACCGTGATCGGTCCCTGCGTGGGTAACACGTGCGCCGCGTGCTCGATCTCTTGGTCCAGTCCGTCCAACGGTATTCCCTCGTCGCCGCCCCATCGATCAGGGGCCTGCGGCATTGATCCGTCTTGCATCACGGTCGTACCGAATCGGCGGTGGTATCTCGCAACGCAGAAAATTGCGACGAGCAAATTGTTACGGGCAGGCCCCCACTAATCGGTCCTCGGCCGCCCGGACCAGATCGAGAATACTCTGCCGCGGATCCTGCACCCGCAAGCTATTCCGAACATCAGGATCTCTTAGCACAAACGACAGCTTGGCCAGCAGGTGCAGGTGGGCCCGGGTCGTTGGGCTAATGATCGTAAAGAGCGTGTGCACCGGCTCCCCGTCGAGGGAACCGTACGCGATCGGCTGCTCCAAAAAGCAAAGCGCAATGGTCGGCCGATCAATGTGCAGGACCACGGGGTTCCGTACGTGAGGAATGGCAATGCCTTCGCCGATGGCCGTCGACGCCATCGCCTCCCGAGCCAGCAAAACCCGCAACAGGAACTCGCGATCCACTTCCCCGGGAAGCCTCAACAGCTGGACGACCTCTCGCAGCGCCGACGCTGGGTCATGACCCGAGACGCGATAATGCACACCCCCGGATTCCATCGCCTCGACCAGCGACGGCACGGGCAGACCGGCGGCCTCCGGCTCTGAGAAAATCTCGTCCGAAACCTTCAACCTCCGAGACGTGGCCCACTCAAGCACCTCGGCCCGATTGAATCGGTACTGATCCTGCACCCGATACGCCGGGATCGACTGCTGCTTGATCCAGCGATAGATCGTCTTCTCGGACACACTCAGGATGCGAGCCGCGTCCTTCACCGAAAGATTCACAGCACCATCCCCATCCGGCTCCGGTTGTTGAGCATCTGACCCGGGCTCGGGACTCCTCCCCAGAGCCCGGCCAGGACCATCATCCTGTGGCCCCAGAAGACGATCCATTGGAGGCGGCTCGATCCTCGGCAGCCTTCAGGATCGAAACGATCAGGGCATTCAGCGAACTCTTTTCCTCCCGGGCCCGACTTGAGAGCTGCTCATGCAGGTCTGGAGGCATCCGGATCTGAAAATGGACAACGGTTTCAGGCATCTCAATTCCTCAGAGCGAGCCCGGTCAACGTTCGGGAACGCCAAACGACGGACAGGGACATCGAATGACATCTGAGGACATTGTCCATCGCCTTCCACGATTGTCAACCAAGCAGCGGTGATGTCCTGGGGTTTTGCCGCCGAGCAATAAGGCCGGCCACGGTCAGGTCGCCAGCGGGTTGTCGGCCGATTCCAGCTCACGATCTTCCTCGCGTGCCTTCGCTCGCCCGGCCTCGACATCGACGAGGGCCAGCAACCCTCCTCCGACCAGAAAAAAGACGATGACCGAGAGGATGGCCGAGCGGCTCGACCCGGTCACCGCGATCACGGCCGCGAAACAGGCCGGCCCCAGGATCCCCGCGAACTTCTCCGCGATGGCGAAGAATCCGAAGAACTCACCCGATCGAGCCTTCGGAATCAGACTGGCAAAGAGCGATCGGCTCAGGGCCTGGCTCCCCCCCTGCACCATTCCGATGAGGATTGCCAGCAGGAAAAAGTGAGACTCGCTCGTCATCAGATACCCAAGCATGCTGATTCCTGTATACACTAACAGGCCCAGCAAGATCGCCCGCTTCGCCCCCAGGCCACCGGCCAGCATCCCGAACAAAAACGTGAACGGCACGCCCACGAACTGCACCACCAGAATCGCCGACAGCATCGCCCCCTGCCCGATCCCGATCTCCGCCCCAAAGATTGCCGCCATCTTGATGATCGTCCCGATCCCGTCGTTGTAGAGCAGGAACGCCAGGAGCATCACAAACGCCTCCCGATACCCCCGAAGCGCTCGCAAGGTCCTCCCCAACCGACGGAAGGCGACCCGCACCGGGTTGACCCGATCCGGCTCCTCCGGCCCCAGTACCGCCGCCGGTTCCTTCACGCGCACGAACAAGGGGATCGAGAACACCACCCACCAGAGCGCCACCGACAGAAACGCCAGGCGAACCGGCAAGGTGGCCTGCGCCTCCGAGATCCCCTCCCCCGACGGAATCCCGAGCAACCCCGGCCACTGAATCCAGGCCAGGTTCACCGCCAGCAACGTCCCTCCGCCAAAATAGCCCAGCGCATACGCCGCCGCCGACACGCGATCCATCTCCTCCGGCTTCGCCACGTGGGGCAAGAGCGCGTCGTAGAAGACAAAACTCAACCCCGCCCCCACCTCGGCCAAAATCAAAAGCACACAGGCCAGCAGCCAATCCCCATGCCCGATGAAGAACATCCCCGCCACCGCCGACACCCCAACGGACATCGACGCGCCCAGTAAGCGCTTCTTGATCCCGACTCGGTCGGCGATCACCCCCAAAATCGGCGCCGTCACCGCCACCAACGCCAGGCCGATCGTGCTGGCAATCGCGAACCGCTGCGTCGCCACCGCCGGCGGCAGGTCGGCCCCCGCCACCCTCAGGAAGTAGATCGGGAAGACCGACGCCACGACGACCGTCACCATCGCCGAGTTCGCCCAGTCGTACAGCGTCCAGGCCACCAGCTCCGGCCGATCCAGGCCGATCCGCCCCCGGAATCCTCGCTTCAAGACCACCTCGTACCGCCCTTCGGAAGGATTGCCCATGCCACCCACCCCAAGACCTCGATCCAAGACCCCCGTCCCTGGACTCGACACACGACGAGCCTACCACCGACCTCGGCGACGATGATACGATCCATCGACCAAACGGATGTCTCCCCTCACCGTTACCGTTTCTTATAAATTCCAACGCTTTTTACTTTTAACGATCTTTCATTGAATTGAATTTTATCAGTCTCGTGAACGAAATCGATTCCCCGAATAGCTTCCCCCTCGCTGGCTCCTTCACTGAGGTCGGATTAAGATCCAGACGGCTCGACCGACGACGATCAACGCTCGCGGATCGGCTTCAGCGCCGCCCTCCTTTTCTGAAGGCCGAACACCCAGGACCTCTGTTCGATGATGCAGCTTGCCTGGCGGACCGCCGTTCCCCTCGTTTCAATGCTCGTGCTCGTTCTCCCGGAATCGGCCCGAAGCCAGGGTCATCCCCCCGACGAGGCTGTTGCGCGGATGACCGTTGCCGAAGGCCTGACGCCTCGCCTCGTCGCGGCCGAACCCTTCGTCCGTCAGCCGGTCGCCCTCGACTTCGACGACCGGGGCCGCCTCTGGGTCCTCCAGTATCTTCAATACCCCAACCCCGCCAGCCTGGACCGCGTCGCGGTCGATCGCTACTCCCGAACCGTCTACGACCGCATCCCCGAGCCTCCTCCCCACGGCCCCAGGGGCAGCGATCGCCTCTCGATCCTCGAAGACACCGACGGCGACGGCCGGATCGACGCATCCCGCGACTTCGTCTCCGGCCTGAACCTCGCCAGCGGCTTCGCTTTCGGCGACGGTGGCGTCTACGTCCTCAACGCCCCGTACCTCCTCTTCTATCCCGACCGCAACCGCGACGACCAGCCCGATGCCGATCCCGAGGTCCTGCTCACCGGCTTCGGCATGGAAGACGCGCACTCGGTCGCCAACTCGCTCACCTGGGGCCCCGACGGCTGGCTCTACGGGCTGCAGGGAAGCACGGTCACCGCCCGGATTCGAGGCATCGAGTTCCAGCAGGGCGTCTGGCGCTACCACCGCCCCACCAACCGCTTCGAGCTGTTCGCCGAAGGCGGCGGCAATATGTGGGGCCTCGATTTCGACGCCCGAGGCGAACTGATCGCCAGCACCAACGTCGGCGGCAACGTCATGCTGCACATGGTCCCCGGCGGGTATTACTGGAAGTCATTCGGCAAACATGGACCGCTTCACAATCCGTATACGTTCGGATACTTCGATCATGTTCCCCACGAAGGAATCACCGGAGGACACGTCGCCGTCGGTGGCCTGTTTGCCATGACCGATGCCCTGCCCGATTCCCTCCTCGGCCAGTATCTCGCCGCCGATCTGCTCGACCACTCCGCACATCGTCACCAGCTCTCCCGCCTCGGATCCACCTACCAGGCCCGGCAAGTCGGCGATCTGATGCGAGCCAACGACACCTGGTTCGCTCCCTCCGACATGACCCTCGGTCCCGACGGCTCTCTCTACCTTGCCGACTGGCACGACCGCCGCACCGCCCACCCCGACCCCGACGCCGATTGGGACCGCTCCAACGGGCGCATCATCGCCCTCGACGGCCCTGGCCGACGATCAATCGACGTATCCTTTGACCTTCAATCACTCAACTCATCTCAATGGGTCGCCCTGCTCGACCACCCCGACGCCTGGTCTGTGCGCCGAGCCCTACGCCTGCTCCGCGAACATCCGGACGAGTCCCTCCTCCCCGACCTCCGCTCCCGAGCCCTCGACGGCCGAGGCTCTGCCGCCCTGATCGGCCTCTGGGCCTTGCACGGAGTCGGCGGGCTCGACGAGCAGACTGCCCTCCTTCTGCTCGATCATCCCGAGCCCGACGTCCGCTCCTGGGTCGCCCGCCTCCTCGGTGACCGGGACACCATCAGCCCCGCTCTGGCCGATCGCCTCGTCACGCTCGCGGAATCGGATTCCAGCGTCGACGTGCGATCATGCCTCCTCGGCGTGGCCGCTTGCCATCCCACAACCCTCGGCCTTCCGATCACCTCGGCCCTCCTCCAGCGCGACGAGGACGAAGCCGACCCCTTCATCCCGCTCCGCCTCTGGTGGGCCATCGAGCGCTGCGCGACCGAAGCACCGGCCGAAACACTCGACGAATTCGCAACCGCCACGTCCTGGAAATCCTCCCTCTTTCGCTCGGTGATTGCCGATCGTCTGCTCCGCCGCTTCGCCGGGGAGGGAACCCTCGAGGGGGATCTGGCCTGCCTCCGCCTGATCGATTCGAGCCCGACCGATGCGCTTCGCGTCCCCCTGATCGATGCCCTCGACACCGCCACCACCAGCCGCCCGGCTCCGATCGCCTCACCTCTGGCCGATCGTCTCACCAACCTGGCCGCTGCCCACCCCGACCGCGTTTCCTTGATCCGCCTTGCCGCCAGAGCCGGCCAACGCGACGCCCTCGATCGTGCCCTCAAGTGCGCTGGCGACCCCTCTCAACCCTTCGCCGACCGCCTCGCCTTCCTCGCCTTGATCGCCGAACGGCACGACCCTTCCCACGTGCAACCGTTGCTCCTCCTGGCGACCGGCGACCCCTCCCTCAGTCTCCGCCTGGCCGCGCTCGGTGCCCTCGGACGCTTCGACGACGAGACAATCCCTCCAGCGCTGCTTGCCTCCTCTTCCGACCAGTCGAGCGACTGGCAGCGCCGGGCGCTCGACCTCTTACTCTCCTGGAAATCGGGAACCATTGCCCTGCTCAACGCCGTCGATCAGGGGCAGATTGCTGCCGAGGACCTCTCCACCGATCAGGTCGCTCGCGTGGCGGCTCTGGGAGATCCCGCGCTCGATGCCAGGGTCCGGAAGCACTGGGGAGCCATCGCTTCCGCCACCCCCGAGGAGCGGCTGGCCGAGGTCCGCCGCCTGAACAACGACCTCCGCGCCGGTCCCGGCGACCCGAATCGTGGCCGGCTCCTGTTCCGGGAACACTGCGCCTCCTGTCACCTCCTTTTTGGCGAAGGGCAGGCGATCGGCCCCGACCTGACCCACGCCAACCGATCGGACCGTGATTTCCTGCTCCTCAGCCTGGTCGATCCCTCTCGGGTTATCCGCAAAGAGTACCTCCCCTCGGTCGTCGCCACCCAGGACGGTCGGATTCTCACCGGCCTGCTGGCCGAGCAATCGCCGACGAATCTTACCCTCATCACCTCCGACGGGACCCGAACCGTCCTCCCCCTGGCCGAGGTCGAGGAGATCGCCGACGCCACCGCCTCCCTCATGCCCGACGACCTGTACCGCTCCCTCGCCCCTCAGGAGCTGCGCGACCTGTTCTCTTACCTCCAGGGAACCGCCCCCGCCGCCGATTGAGGGCACCCTTTCCCCGTTTCGTTTCCGTTTTGAATCTCCCGACCAACGTCCCTCCCCCGCAAACCCTCACCGGGATTTGAGGGACATCAGCCGGTTCCCTTCTCTTTTCCTAACGGGATCTGAGGGACCGTCTTGTGGCAAGATGATCCGATCGAGGCAATCCGGGCAGCCCTCGCCTTGCCTCCCGCACACCTTCCGGCCGTACCGGGATTCGAGGGACATTTCCCCTGTAGATGACTCGTCCAACCCCTTCCTTTCACGCCATTCCCATCCCGGGAAACGAGGGACATTCGCACCGGGATTCGAGGGACATTTCCTACCGGGATTCGAGGGACACCTACCGGGATTCGAGGGACATTCCTACCGGGATTCGAGGGACATCGTACCGGGAACCGGGGGACACTTTACCGGGATTCGAGGGACACAATACCGGGATTCGAGGGACATTTTGTTCCGCAAGTTCAAGCGAAGAAAAGATTTGCGCGCCCTATAACTACATAACCTTAATAACTCTGTTAAACTAACACCAACTGGCGACGGTTGGTGGTGGTGTCTCGTTTTGCGGTCTTCGGATAAGGAAACGTGTATGGCTCGCCTGCCGCTCTTTCCCGACGACTCGCCACGCCTTCCTGACACTCAGGCCGGGCGAGACGAGATGAACTTCGCCGAGTTCCCGCTTGTCCTCCTGACCGACCGTGTGCCGATCGGCTTGAAAGGCAAGAAGTCGATCCGCTACGAGTATCCGCACGGAGCCCTCACCGTCTCCGGCAGCGATGCCTACGGCCTTCCCACAGCCGCCGATGCCGACGTCCTGGTCGGCCTGATTCAGCTCACCCGCAAGAAGAACGATTTTCAGGACCCCAAGGTCCACTTCACCCGGTACGAGCTGCTCAAGGTCCTGCGCTGGCCCGACGAGGGGAAGTACTATCGCCGCCTCGACGAGTCGCTCAACCGCTGGTCCGGCGTCACCCTCTACTACGACAACACCTGGTGGGACAACCGCGCCAAGAAGCACCTCACGGCCAAGCTCCACGTCATCGAAACCGTCATGATCGACGACAAGGCCACCAGCCGGAGCCAGCCGCAGCCCTTCTCCTACTTCGTCTGGAACAAGACCTTCATCGAGAGCTGCCAGGCCGACAACCTGAAGCGGCTCGACCTCGACACCTATTTCGGCTTCCGCAGCGCCATCTCGAAGCGCATGTACCGTTTCCTCGACAAGCGCTTCTACACCTCCCCCGAATGGTCGTTCGAGCTCCGCGAGTTCGCCATCGACTACATCGGCATGAGCCGCAACTACGCCTCCAACGCCGGCAAGATCAAGGAGAAGCTCCAGCCCGCCCTCACCGAGCTCGAGGAGACCGGCTTCATCGCCCCCCTGCCCCGCGAGGAGCGTTACACCAAGCAAGGCCGCGACTGGATCATCAAGATCGCCCGGCAGCAGCCGACCTTCTCCCCGATCGCCCCGGAGCCCCCCCTGCCCGACCCGGCCGAGGCTCCCGATGACCCGCTCGCCCTCCGGCTCGTCGATCGAGGGGTCACCCCCCGGGTCGCCGCCGACCTCGTCCGCGACCTGCCCGCCGACCGGATCGAATCCAAGCTCGACCTCCTGCAGTGGCTCCAGGAGCACAAGCCCGGCCACGTCAAGGAAGCCGGCGCCTGGCTCGTCCGCGCCATCCGAGACGACTACGCCCCCCCGAAGGACTACCTCCCGAAGGCCGCCCGCGATGCCCAGCAATCGGCCGCCCTCCAGGCCCACCAGACCCTCGACGACGCCCGCCGCCTTGCCGCCGACGAGAAGCGCCGCCGCAAGCTCGAAGCCGAGGCGATCGACGCCTACTGGTCCCGCCTCTCCCCCGACGCGCAGGTCGCCCTCGACGCCCAGGCGCTCGAGGCCATGCCCCCCGAGCCCGGCGTCCTCCGCTCCCCCTTGAAGCGCAGCTACCTCAAGACCGTCCGCGAGGCCCACATCCGCGCCCTGCTCTTCGGCGACTCGGGATCGGCCGACTGAGCCTCCACGATTGCCCCTCTCCGGCCGTCCCTCCCCTGCCCCTTCGGTCGATCGGTCGAGCGATCCGCACCCGCTCCCCCGATCGCCGACCGGCCCCATTTTGTGTGACTGACCCTGCCCGATCGAACGATGATTATGGAGACCCCCGACCGCGCCCCAACGGCCCGGCCCCTCCGTTTTCCTCCTCCCCGATCGAGCCCCGGCCGATGCGCACCCGAGGCCACTCCCGCCGCCCTCTCCCCTGGAGCGTTCCCCGCGTCCTCACCCCTTCCGTGTCGATCGCTGCGCACCGTCACGCGCGCACCGCAGCACCCTCTTCCTTGACGAAACAAACCCATTTCCGCCACGCGTCGGTTTTCCGAAACGAACCCGACCGCCTGGCCCCCTCCCTTCCTCGATTCCCCCGCGCACCCAGGCGCACCCAGGCGCACCGAACCGCGCACCGAGCCCCGAACCGCTCCCCCGCCCCCGGTGCCGGAAGGCCTCGCTCCGGTCGTTCGAGGCACGAAACGGAGCCATGAACTCGTTTTCCCGACATTTCCGAAACAAACCGGGTCCACAATCCGCAATCATTATCCAGATAAAGTTTTACGGCGATCGAATCTCGCTCGCCCAGGCGCACCCGGCGACGCACCAGGCCGCGCACCGTTCCCGAATTCCTGCCGCCTCGTCCTCGCCCGACCTGCCCAGGGTTCGGCCTTCTCCCGTACGAAACGAACCCATTTCCGAACGACCCCCGATTCCCGAAACGAACCCCGGAACCCGGCCTCGCTCCACTCCATCTCCCCTCGAATCCGTGATCTCCCCCGGCGCACCGGAGGGCGCACCGATCGGCGCACCGGAGGGAGTCCCGCCCCTGCCCGATCGCTCCGCCCTCGGCGTCTTACACCGTGTAAGACGCATCGAGACGCCGAGGATCGTCGCCCGTCTCGGCGATCCGCGACCGCCCGAGCGGGGGCCGATCGCGGTCGTCTCCCTCGTCGTCTTACACCGTGTAAGACGCCCTGCTCATCCAACCCCCAGCTTCGGGATCTTACACGGCGTCAACCGTGCCCCCCGGTGTCGCATTCCGCGGGCCGAGATGCGTGAGAACGCCGATCGCCTCGGATCCCCCGGCGTCGGCATCTTACACGGTGTAAACCGATCCGATCGGGACCCTGTTTCGCTGAACTCGCCACCCCAAAACGCCGATCGCTTGAAGCGGGGATCGGTCGAATTTCCGGGGCGTATGTCTCGGCGGAAATCAAGGGCGACCGAGCCAGGGACGAGGAGGCGGACCATGCCCGCGGCGACGATCTGTTTCTTGAACCAGAAAGGGGGGGTCGGCAAGACCTCCTCCGTCTACCACCTCGGCGGCACGCTCGCCAGGGACGGCGCCCGGGTGCTCTGCCTCGACATGGACCCCCAGGCCAGCCTGACCCAGGGGTTCTTCGGCCCCGACGCCATGCGGGCCCGACCGGCCCACGAGACGATCGCCGGCCTCTTCGGTGACGGCATCATCCCGGCCGCCGAGGATCTGATCGTGCCGACCGCCTTCGAGCGGCTGGCGATCGTCCCCGGCTCCGTCCACCTGACCCGCCACAACGTCCCCGAGCCCTGGGACGCCCCCGACGACCAGCAGCGCGCCCTGGCCGAGTTCGTGAGCGAGGCCGCCGACCGCTTCGACTGGATCCTCATCGACTGCCCCCCGAACCTCCATCTTTGCGCCTGGGCCTCCCTCGCCGCCTCCGATCACATCGTCGTCCCCCTCCAGGCCGAAGACTTCGGCTCGCAAGGCGTGGCCGCCATCCTCGACTGCATCGACGCGATGCGCACCGAGGTCAATCCGACGCTCAACCTCCTCGGCTTCCTCATCACCATGTTCAGCGCCCGAACGGCCATCCACCGCGCCTACGAATCGATGCTCCGCGAGCTGTACGGCTCCGACGTGCTGGAGACGACCATCCCCCACGCCATCGACTTCAAGGAAGCGATCGCCCAGCGCAAACCCGTTCCGTACAGCAAGCCCCGCGGCGCCTCGGCCAAGGCCCTCAAGGCGCTGGCCGAGGAGCTGAAGCTCCGCATGTCTTACACCGTGCAAAATGCCGATCCGGGCGAGGCCCGAGGAGAGGCGGCATGAGCAAGCGAGACGAACTGCTCAACCGGTTCGGGTCGAACCTCGCCGAGTCGATGGGGGCCGGCCGACGATCGGGGCAGGGGGCCGCTCCCGCGTCCGATCGTCCCGCCGGGCCGAGCCAGCATCAGGGGACCAACCGCCTCCGGACGGCCGTCGAAATCGAGGTCGATCGGATCGAACCCGACCCCGACCAGCCTCGCCACGAGTTCGACCCCGACGCCATCGCTCGCCTGGCCGCCAGCATCGAATCCCACGGCCAGCTCCAGCCGATCGCCGTTCGCTGGGCCCCCGACCGGGGGCGTTACATCGTCGTTGCCGGCGAGCGCCGCTGGCGAGCCATCAAGCACGCCGGCCGGGCCAAGGTGGCCGCCGTCATCATCGAAGGGGAACGCACCAAGGAGCAGATCCTCGAAATGCAGCTCATCGAGAATTGCATCCGAGAGGATCTCAAGCCCGTCGAGCAGGCCCGGGCGTTCAAGGCCCTGATGGACGCCAACGGCTGGACCGCCTCCCGACTGGCCGAGGCCCTGCACCTGACCGGCGCGTCGGTCTCCCGGGCCCTCGCCTTGCTCGACCTGCCGGACGGTGTGCAAGCCTCGGTCGATGACGGCCGGCTCGCCCCGTCGATCGCTTACGAGATCAGCAAGGTCGACGACCCGGCCGAGCAGGCCCACCTGGCTGCCGAGGTCGTCTCCGCCAAACTCAACCGCGCCGAGACGGCCGAGGTCGTCCGCCGTCGCAAGGCCGAAGGGCAGGGGCCTCGCCGCTCCGGCAAGGCCAAACCCCGCAAGGTCACGACTCGGACCTATCGGACCTCGACCGGCTACAAGGTCACGGTCGAGCACCGCAAGGGGACCGACCCCGATTCCATCCTCGATGCCCTCAAGGAGATCATCACCCAGATCGAAGCATCCATGAACTCGAATTCTGAGGCTGCCTGACCCTCCCGCCAATCCCTCCGATCCAGCTGAGTCCGGATCGGAGGGTGTCGGATCAAGGCGTCTCATCCCGCCAGACGATCTCCCCCGAATCGACCCCCCAGTCGGGACCGAAGAACCCGGCGGCTTCCACGGCCTCCAGCCCTTCGGCCAGAACCTCGGGACCGAGCACCGTCAGGTCGGGATAGGCCACCCCCGAGACAAACACCGGCAAGCGATCACTCAACCGAAGCCCCGCCAAACCCGTCCCGGAGACCACCCCCACGCTCGCCTGATTGCTCCCTGGTCGGGGCCTGATGAACAGGCAGGCCAGGTCGTCCTGCTCCCGATCGACCGATCCCACCCGCAGGCGGCCCCGCTTGACGATGACCGGGCCATCTCCGAGCAAGCTTGACCAGGCAGCATTCGACTCCGCGTGACCGTAGAGCACAACATTCCGATCCGCGTCGGCGGCAGGGTCGAAGGCCACGTCCGGAATCACGTCGATCGATCCGTTCCCACGATAGCCGAACGTCTCCGCATCGTACCGAGCCCGAGCCAGTGCCCAGGCGTTCTCCTCCTCCGAGCCGACCGTCCCATAAACCAACACCACCCGATGACGAAACGCATCCTTGAACGAGCCATACCGATGGGGACCCTTCGCGGTCGCATCCGGTTCCGGAACGACGGCCCAGCCCTCCGAATCGTCCGATCGGGCCAGCCGGATCGTCGTCCCGTCGTCCGGCCAGGGGGTCTCGACCGCGTCGCCATCCAACTCGAAGGCGATCGGTGCCCCCGGCTCCAGGTGCGTCAGGTCGATCGCCAGCCGAGCAACGTTCTGGGTCGTCCCCCGGAACGACCGGGCCTCGGGATCGTGGTCGATCGTCACCCGGCTCAGTGCGAAGGGCTGGTTCTGTAACTCGACCGCCACCCAGTCGCACCGGCTCGAAACTCCCGGGCTGGCCGTGGAGAAGTCGACCCGGAGCACGTCGCCCGCCTTGGGGTTGCTCCGCTCCTGGAAGAAGTCGAACAGGGGGGGCCAGTCGACGCACTGGTTGCCCCACCAGTGACCGGCCCCGGGCTGCTCGAAATAGGCGAAGTCGGGGTGGAACCGGCCCAGCTCGGCCCGCATCGTTCGGGCCTGGGAGACCGGGACATTGTCGTCCCGATCGCCGTGCAAGACGTAGACGCCGTTCCGTCCGAGATTCTCGACCAGGCCGATCGTATCACTCGGCGAGGCGGCTCGGGTCAGCACTTCGGCCGGGCCGTCGAGGGTGTCTCGCCGCAACGCGCCGGCATACGACCACATGCTCACCCAACCGGCACTCGGGGCGATCGCCGCCCAGCGATCGGGGAAGGTGACGCCCAGGTGCCACGTCCCGTGGCCTCCCATCGAGTGTCCCGTCAGGTAGGTTCGGATCGGATCGGTCCCGAGCGATGTTTGAGCATGGGCCAGAACCTCCAGGGCGTCGAGCCGTCCCCAGTCCTCCCAGTCAAAGCCGTACGGACGGCGGTTTGTGGGGGCCACGACGTGCCCCCACGATTTCGGAGCGTATGCGTTGGCCTGGCCGATCGCCTCGACCGAGGCCCCATGCAAGGAGAGAAACAGGGCAGGGGGGCGATCGGCTTCACCCTCGCCGGGCGTCATCGGCTGGAGTCCGTAGTACTGAACACTGCCGTCGATTCCACTGATGAACGTTTGCTTGCGGCTCTGTTCGGGAGTCCGGACCCCGAGATCGAGCCGAAGCTCATCAAGGACCCGGCGATTCTCGCCCGTCCCTTCGATCAGGCGAACGACCAACGGCACGGACTCGGCCCCGTGATCGATGGCATCGGCCGATCGGATGGCAAACCCGACCTTGCGGACACTCAGCGGGAGCAGGGGGGGGACCGCGGTGATCTCCCCTGGCGTTTCCCCAACGGCGCCGAGGCTCGCCTCGATCATCAGATCGGCGGCCGAGGTCTGCGAGGCGTTCCGTACCAAAACCGCCGCCACGGTTTCGACCGGCTCTCCTGCGACCAGATCCGGAAGGGTCGGATCACTCGGCTCAAGCTCCAACGGCTGTTCCGGCTCGACAAGACGAGCCCGAAGTCGACCGCGGCCGACCGAAAAGAGCAGGGGGGTTCGTCCGGCCTTCAACGCGATTGGCAGGCGAAGCCAGCCGAGGCCGTACGGGTCTCCCGTTCGAGGGACGCCATCGACGGTGACCATCGAGTGACCGGCGGCTTCCAGGATCATCACCCGATCACTCTCCGACTCCACCTCAACCGCGACGTAGCTCCCTCGAAGCTCCCGGCCCTGGAACCAACCGTCCTCATTGGCCGAAACGGCCTGCCAGGTCCGCGACTGACCGTCGGGCAGGGTGACCTCGTCACCGGGGTGGGGCATCGACCAGTCCCCGGCGACAATCTGGGCCTCGATCGGATCGACATGGACCGGCGACCGTCCCCCTCGACTGACACCGGGCAAGGCCAGCGCGTCTCGGATTTCGATCGCTCCCGAATCCTCTGCCCCAGCCGTCGATGCGGTCAGCACGGTCAGCAGGGCCGCGAGAATCGCCGGGCGATTTGGTCTGTTAGGTCGGGTTCGATTCACAGAAAGGCTCCTCTTGATCCGTCATCACCGGGCGTCTTCCACCGCGAAACCCCTGGTCGATCGGGGCCAATTATGTCTGACGAGCCCCGTCAGGGGAACCGTTCCCCCGGCTCGCCGAGGCCGTTCCCGTCGGGGAACGCCGAGCGGTTCCAGTCTCCTCCTCGCGCGAATGGCCTGGAATCGGATCGAGTGATCGGCTGCAATGGTCCTGACGGTCCCAAACGGTGTGGCCGGCATGACTCCCCTCCCGTCGAGATGAAGCACCCGGGCCAGGGGTTCCGCCAGCATGCCCGCCACACGCAGGATTCACCAAAGGAGCCTCATCCGATGAATTCTCCGGCCCGCGGCGCGATGATCGCGTCGCTGTTGCTGATCGCGATCCCAGGGGTTCGCGCCTCCGACCCGACGGACACCTCGAAGCCGACCCTTCGATCGGGCATTGATCTCTCGAACGCCGATGCGGCCATCCGCCCGCAGGACGACCTGTTCCGCCACGTCAACGGCAAGTGGCTCGTCGAGGCGGAGATTCCCGCCGATCGCTCGGCCGATGGTGCGTTCTACGCGCTCCGTGACGAGGCCGAGGAGGATTTGAAGGTCCTCATTGAGCGAGCGGCCGAAACCGGTGGACCGCCGGGCTCCGAGACCCAGAAGGTTGGCGACCTGTTCGCCAGCTTCATGGATGAAGCCCGCGTCGAACAGCTCGGCCTGGAGCCGATCCGGGACGAACTGGCAAAGGTTGATGCGATCGAGTCCAAGGATGAGTTGATTCGCTCGCTCGCCGAACTGGAGCGGGTGGGCGTGGACGGCCTTTTCGGCGGCTATGTCGATACCGACGCCAAGCAGTCCGACGCCTACATCCTCAACCTCTATCAAGGGGGGATCGGCCTGCCGGACGAGTCGTACTATCGCGACGAAAAGTTCGCGCCGATCCGAGAGGCTTACGTCGCTCACATCGCCCGCATGTTCACCTTGGCAGGGATTGCCGAAGCCGAGGAGAAGGCCCAGCAGGTCATGGACCTGGAAACCCGGCTTGCGTCGCACCACTGGGACCGCGTCCAGAGCCGAGACGCCACCCTCACCTACAACAAGAAAGACCTGGAAGCCCTGGCGGAACTGACTCCCGGATTCGCCTGGCCGCGCTACTTCGACGCCTACGGCGCTGACGGCATTGAGCAGGTGATCCTCGCTCAGCCGAGCTACTTCGAGGCGATGGCCGAGGTGCTGGCCGACGTTCCGCTCGACCAGTGGAAGACCTGGCTGACCTGGAACGTCCTACACGCCTATGCCCCGTATCTGAACGAGGCAATCGTTGCCGAGACCTTCGACTTCTTCGGTAAGACGTTGACCGGCGCCGAGGAGAACCGTCCCCGGTGGAAGCGAGGGGTCCAGGTTGTTGAAGGGTCACTCGGTGAAGCGGTGGGCAAGCTTTTCGTCGAGGAGCATTTCCCACCCCGAGCCAAGGAGCGCATGGAGGAACTGGTTGCCAACCTCATCGAAGCCTACCGCCAGGGAATCACTGGTCTTGACTGGATGGGAGAGGAAACCAAGGCGAAGGCCCTCGAAAAGCTTGAGACCTTCAACCCGAAGATCGGGTATCCAGACACCTGGCGCGACTACTCGGCGCTGGAGATCGTGCCCGGCGACCTTGTCGGCAACATCCAGCGCGCGACCGCCTTCGAGGTCGATCGGAACCTGAAGAAACTCGGCCAGGAGGTCGACCGGGGCGAGTGGTTCATGACCCCGCAGACGGTCAACGCCTATTACAATCCGGGGATGAACGAGATCGTCTTCCCGGCCGCGATCCTCAGGCCCCCGTTCTTCGATCTGGAGGCTGACGACGCCGCCAATTACGGAGCAATCGGCGCCGTGATCGGCCACGAAATCGGCCACGGATTCGATGACCAGGGGTCGAAATATGATGGAATGGGCAATTTAAACGACTGGTGGACCGACTCGGACCGCGAGGAGTTCGACGAACGCGCCGGGATGCTCATCGAGCAGTACAGCACGTTCGAACCTGCCCAGCTCCCCGGCCAGACGGTCAACGGCGCGTTGACGATCGGCGAGAATATCGGCGACCTCGGCGGCCTGACCATCGCGCACCGGGCCTACCGGATTTCGCTGGATGGCGAGGAACCGCCGGTCATCGACGGTCTGACCGGAGATCAACGATTCTTCATGGGATGGGCGCAGGTCTGGCGGACCAAGTACCGCGACGCCGAACTGACCCGCCGCCTCGCCACCGATCCCCACTCCCCCGCCGAGTTCCGCTGCAATGGGGTGATTCGCAACATGCCCGAGTTCTACGAGGCATTCGGGGTGAAGGAAGGAGACGCACTTTACCTGCCACCTGAGCAGCGTGTCAAGATCTGGTAATGTGGCGATGAGAAGCGGGGTGGCTCATCGTCACCCCGCCAGGGCCGAGGCCGCCGCGGCCAGGATGAAGACCGTGGCGGTCTTGATCACGGTGATCACGAAGATATCCGGGTACGATTGCCGATGGGTGAGACCCGTGATGGCAAGCAGCGTGATCACCGCCCCGTTGTGGGGCAAGGTATCCATTCCTCCGGAGGCCATCGAGGCGATTCGGTGGAGCAACTCCGGGCTGATTCCCTGAGCCTGGGCCGCGTCGAGCGCCTGCCTGCCCATCACCTCCAGGGCAATCGACAGGCCGCCGGAAGCCGATCCGGTGATCGCCGCCAGCACATTGACGGCGACTGCCTGAGAGATGAGTACATGCCGACTTACGTCAAGGACCAGCGACCGAACGATCTCGAAGCCCGGGAGGGTCTTGATGACCGTGCCGAAGCCGACCTCCGAGGCCGTGTTGAAAATCGCCGGTAACGACCCCGCCGCCGCGGCGGAGAGAGAGGCTGAGACCGACTCCCTCATCCGACCGACATTCAAGGCCAGCGTGGTCAGGATGCCCGCCGAGAGGGCGACAATGACGGCCCAGGTCGAGGCCGCATCCTGTGGGCGAGTCTCGGGGAAGTCGCGGAGGAGGGTTGCCTCGGAGTACCACGTCTCCACCGACCAGGCGGTCCGGCTCAGCACGAAGTTGACCGCAAGCACCACCAGCAACGGAACGATCGCCGCCCAGAGCGAAGGGAGACGATCGGCCGATCGGGCCGCGGGTTCGTTTCGGTGGCCGGTGCCATACCCTTCTCCGGCCATCGCCGCGCGGGCCCGTCTTCGCTCCAGCCAACCGAGGCCGCCGATGAGAACCATCGAGCCGCCGATGGTTCCGGTGATGGGGGCAGCGTACGCATCGGTTCCAAAGAAGCGCGTGGGGATGATGTTCTGAACCTGTGGCGTTCCGGGCAGGGCATCCATGGTAAACGTGAACGCTCCCAAAGCGATGGCCGCCGGGAGCAATCGTTTGGGAATATCCGCGACGCGAAACAAGACCGCGCCCAGCGGATAGACGGCGAACGCCACTACGAACAGGGAAACGCCGCCGTAGGTCAGGACGGCTCCGGCAAGCACGACCGCCGGAATCGCGTGGCGAGGCCCCATCGCCCGGATCATCGCGGCGGCAATCGCGGCGGCGGAACCGCTGGCATCCATCAACTTGCCAAACATCGCTCCCAGGAGAAACAAGGGGAAGAACGCCCGGACGAATCCGGCCACGCCGGTCATGAACAGCTCGGTATAGGCGGGTAAGAGCGGCATGCCCGAGAGCGCCGCGGCCAGCAACGCACAGAGCGGTGCAAAGACAATGACGGGCAGGCCGCGATAGGCCACGGTCATCAGGAGGCCAAGGGCCAGAACAATCGCTCCCACCTCGATCAGCATTGGTGCAGGTCCCTGGATCGTTGATGAAACAGATCGAGATGCAGTGCCATGATTCCGCGCTTTCAGACGGTCAATCCGCCGCTCGCAAGAGGGCGGCCACACCCATGCCACCCCCGACACAAAGGCTGATCGCGGCCTGATTGACGGTGCCTCGGCCGATCTGATGCGCCGCATGAACCGCCAGACGAGCCCCACTGGCACCGATTGGATGACCAAGGGCGATCGCGCCGCCGCAGCGATTGACCGATTCCTCGGCGACGGGGAGCGCTCTGATACAGGCAAGGACCTGTGAGGCAAACGCCTCGTTGATCTCGACCGCATCGCAGTGGGTCAAGGAAAGGTGCTGGCGATCGCAGATTCGACGTAAGGCGTAGACCGGGCCGAGGCCCATCTGCGACGGCTCGCAGCCGACGGCGACCGAATCGACCCAGTCACAAAGGATCGGCCATGACTCCCGATCGGCCAGCTCGTGATTGGCCAGCAGCAGCATGGCGGCGCCGTCGTTGATGCCGCTGGAATTGCCAGCCGTGACGGTTCCGTCGGGGTCAAACGCACCCTTCAAGCGAGAGAGGTCGTCGAGGGTCGTGCCTGGCCGGGGATGCTCGTCTGAATCGAGTCCTTCGAGGGAAACCCGTTCATCGTTGAAGATGCCGGATGCCTCGGCGTCGGCGTAACGCTGCTGGCTCCGTACGGCCCAGGCGTCCTGACTGCGTCGATCGATGTCGAAGGATTCGGCCATCGTCTCGGCCAGGAGACCCATATGGCGGCCGTCGAAGGCATCGAGCAGGCCGTCGCGGAGGATTGAATCGACCAGCGAGGCGTCTCCCAGCTTCAGGCCTTGCCGGGCCCGAGGGAGCAGGTAGGGTGCCCCCGACATCGACTCGGTGCCGCCGCAGAGGACGGCCCGAGCCTCTCCGCATCGGATGGCCTGAGCTGCCAGACGGACGGCCTGCAACCCCGAGCCACACATCATGTTGACGGTGTATGCCGGAACTTCCGGCGGCAGGCCGAGGTGAATGCCCACCTGCCGGGCGATGTTCATTCCTTGACCGGCTCCGAGAACATTTCCGATGATGACATGATCGATCATCGACCCATCGATCCGGTCCAGGATCGGTCGGGCGGCCGCGCAGGCAAGATCGATCGGAGAGAGCCGCTTGAGCCCCCCGAGGAATCGGCCCTGGGGTGTTCGTTTGGCTGCGACGATGCAGAGACGATCCATCAGGTTCCCTCGGTAGTTTGGTCGAATGCGGAGATGGGCATCGTTGTTGGTGTTCGGATGATGGGTCGGAATCCCATCTGGTCGATCACGTCACGCTGAAGGTCGATGCCCGGCGCGACCTCGATCAGTTCCAGACCCTCTGTCGTCAGGCGGAAGACGGCACGCTCGGTCACATAAAGCGCTTCCTGGCCTTTCTGGCAGGCGATGTCGGCGGCATACGACAGTTGTTCCACGCTGGGGACGAACTTGCGGACGGTCCCCTCTCGGACAATGCGCAAGCGGCCGTTGAAGACTTCGACTTTCAGCCCGCCAGAGGTCATCGTGCCACAGAAAACCACTCGGTGAGCGTTTTGAGAGATGTTCACAAACCCTCCCACTCCTGCGAGTCGGGTGCCGAACCGAGAGACATTCACATTGCCTCGGGAGTCGATCTCGGCGGCGCCGAGGGCGGCGAAATCGAGGCCGCCGCCGTCGTAGAAGTCGAATTGAGCGGGTTGATCGACGATCGCCTCGGGATGGCTCGAAGCGCCAAAGCTCAGACCGCCGGCAGGAACGCCACCGATTGGTCCACTTTCGACGGTCAGGGTCACGGCTCCGAGTAATCCGCGCTCGGCAGCGATCAGGGCAATTCCTTCGGGCATGCCGATGCCGAGGTTGGCGATCGCTCCGGCTTCCAGCTCGTCGCAGGCTCGTGAGGCGATAATCCGGCGCACTCCCGCCGGCAATTGGGGGCGATCGTCGAGCAGATCCACGTCTCCGGCGCGGCAGTAGGTCGGGTTGAACGCCTCGGCAAAGGTCTGGTCGTGCTGCTCCTCCGAGGCAAGCACGACGCGATCAATGAGGATCCCGGGCACTCGAACCGTCATCGGGGGGGCAGCGTGGGGAAGGAGCCGGCGGACCTGGGCAATGACCGTCCCTCCGGAATTGCGAACGGCCTGGGCAATTGCCAGGACCTCGCCGATGATCGCCTCGTCCTCCATGATGAGGTTGCCGTGGATGTCGGCGGCCGTGCCTCGGATCAGGCCAACGTGGACCGGAAAGGCGCGATAAAACAGCCAGGGGCGGCCGTCGAGTTCGATCCGCTGGACCAGATCGGGGGATGATCGCGTGTTGAGACGGCCTCCGCCGTGGATCGGGTCGATGAAGGTTCCCAGGCCGACGCCGGTAATGCATCCGGGGCGACCGGCTGCGATGTCGCGGAGCAGGTGGCAGATGACTCCTTGCGGGAAGTTGTACGCCTCGATGGCGTTCTCCAGGGCCAGCCGACCGATCCGAGGAGCAAGGCCCCAGTGTCCGCCGATCACCCGGCCCAGCAAGCCGTGATGACCCAGGTGATTGAGCCCTCGATCGGCGCCGTCTCCCTGTCCCGCCGCGTAGAGCAGGGTTAAGTCTCGGGGACGGCCGGTGTTCAAGAATCGGGCCTCGATGGCCGCGGTGAGGGCTTCGGGATGGGCCGCGCCGACGAAGCCACCGCTGACCAGGGTTTGACCATCGTCGAGGACTTCGACGGCCTCGGCGGCCGAGCATAACAGGTTTTCAATGCGAGGGATCACGCCCACCATCCCCCGTTGACGTGGATCGTCTGTCCCGTGATGTAGCTTGCCAGATCGCTGGCAAGGAAGAGGATCGCATGAGCGATTTCCTCCGGCTCACCAAACCGGTTCAGGGGGATCTCGGCGAGCATTCGGGCGCGGACCTCCTCGGGAATCGTCTTGCCCATCTCGGTGAGCACGACGCCGGGGGCAACCGCGTTGACCGTAATGCGACGGGGGGCGAGCTCCTTGCTGAGGACCTTGGTCAGCGCGATCACTCCGGCCTTGGCCGCCGCATAGTTTGCCTGGCCGAAGAAGCCGACGGCCCCGGAGATTGACGCGAGATTGATGATTCGTCCGCCATCGGCCATACGGGCGATCGCGGCTCGACAGACGCGGAAGACGCCGCTCAGATCGGTCTCGATGACCGACTGCCACTCCTCGTCGCTCATTTTGCGGAGCGTGCGATCCCGGATGATCGCGGCGTTGTTGACGACGATGTCGAGTCGGCCGAACCGATCCTGAATGGCGGTCATGAGCGAGTCGATCTGCTGAGAATCGCAGACGTCGGCCGGCAGTGCCACGGCGCGTTCACCGAGGGTCTCGGCGACGGCTCGGGCTCGATCGGCGTTTTGCCCCGTGGCGTCGGGAGGGTAATTAATGACCACGGCCGCCCCAGCCGCGTGCAAGGCCGAGGCCGAGGCCCGTCCCAAGCCCTGGCCCGATCCGGTCACGAGGGCCACCTTGCCGCCGAGGTCGATTCCGATCACCGTAGTGGTCTCCAGAGAGGCCCCTGGCCGCCGTTGCGGGCGGCCTTTGCACGAGGCGTTGTTCCATGAGGCGGGAGAAGGGACCTTCGGCCGACCCTTGGACGAAAGGAGTCGCACGCTTCACCCGGGCTCGAAGGTAACCGGGAGTTCCGCATCGAACAAGCAAGGCCCCTCGGATGATGGATACGCCTTTGATTGAGTTGAGGTTTCCCGAGCCGTTCTGAAACCGGCGAGCGGGGTTGCATCGCAAGGGCTTCAGGTTCTTGACCCTGACGGTTCGGCGTGACCAGGATCTTGATGGATGGGAATCGTGTCCATTTCGAAGGGTTCCCGAACCGGGACGAGTGTGTCGGAGTGTTAACCGTTCTGCTCCGAGACGCGTTTCAAGCGAGATCGAGCACGTCACCGGCCCGCCCGAACTTCGGAGGGAGAACTCGTGATCCGCTGCGTTCTGCTCACAACTGCCCTGTGCATGGTGCCCTGGTCTCTCGTTGCCGAGGAACCGCGCGAGGTTCCCCTGGAAGTCCTTTTTCTCGGCGATCAGGGCCATCATCGTCCCTCAGAGCGGGCGGCACAGCTCATTCCAGTGATGGCCGGACGCGGGATCGACGTGACCTATACCGAGGACATCGCCAGGGCACTCGATCCGGAAACGTTGAAGGGCTACGACGCCCTGATCATCTATGCGAACATTGAGACGATTGCCCCCGAGCAAGAGCGGGCCTTGCTCGACTATGTGGCCGGGGGTGGCGGATTCGTGCCGATCCATTGCGCCTCGTACTGCTTCCTGAACGCTCCGGCGTATGTTGACCTGGTCGGCGCGCAGTTCCTCCGCCACGGGGCGGGTGAGTTCGAAACGGAAATCGTGGACCCGAGCCACGCCATCATGAACGGGTTCGAACCGTTCCGGACCTGGGATGAAACGTACGTCCATACCAGGCACAACCCCGAGAAGAACGTCTTGCAGGTCCGGGCCGAAGGAGAAGGACAGGAGCCCTGGACCTGGGTTCGGAGCCACGGAAACGGCCGAGTCTTTTACACGGCATACGGGCACGATCACCGAACCTGGACCGAACCAGGTTTTCAAGATCTCATTGAACGAGGCATTCGATGGGCCGCTAATCGGGGAGATGTGTTTGACAGCCGCCCCCGACCATCGAATCGAGACGAAATCTTCTCGTATATCGAAACGGAAACGCCAATCCCGAACTATCTGGCCGGTGAGCGATGGGGTACTCAGGGAGCGCCGATTCAGCGGATGCAGAACGCCCTCAGCCCGACTGACTCCAGGGACCGTCTCGTGGTCCCCCGAGGATTCCATGTCGAGATGTTCGCCAGCGAACCGGACATCCGAAAGCCTCTCTGCATGGCCTGGGACCATCGCGGCCGGCTCTGGATTGCCGAGAGTGTGGATTATCCGAACACCAAGATCGAACAAGGGGAAGGCCGCGATCGCATCACAATCTGTGAGGACACCGACGGCGACGGCCGGGCCGACTCGTTCAAGGTCTTCGCCGAGGGGCTGAACATCCCCACCAGTCTGACCTTTGCTCGGGGAGGCGTGATTGTTCACCACGCCCCCGACACCCTGTTCTTAAAGGATACCGACGGTGACGATCGGGCCGATGGTCGCGAGGTTCTGTTCACTGGATGGGGAACCGACGACACGCACGCCGGGCCGAGTAACCTGCGGTATGGCCTGGACAATTGGCTCTACGGGATCGTCGGTTACTCTGCCTTTCGAGGCGAGGTCGGCGATCGGTCGCACCGATTCGGCCAGGGATTCTATCGGCTCCGGCCCGATGGGTCGGACCTGGAATTCCTCCGGTCCACGTCGAACAACTCTTGGGGGGTCGGCATCAGCGAGGAGGGGCTGATTTTCGGCTCGACGGCCAACGGATGTCCGAGTGTCTTCCTGTCGATCCCGAACCGCTATTACGAGGCCGTTCGGGGATGGGCGCCGACCGTGCTCCAGAATATTGCGGATTCGAACCGGTTCTTTCCGATCACCGAGAATGTTCGCCAGGTCGATTGGCACGGTGGTTTTACGGCTGCCGCCGGCCATGCTTTGTACACGGCCCGAACCTACCCGGACCATTACTGGAACCGTTCGGCCTTCGTCGCCGAGCCGACCGGTCACCTGGTCGCCACGATGACCCTGGAGCGTCGGGGGACCGACTTCGCGGCACATTATGGTTGGAACCAACTCTCGAGCGATGACGAGTGGACCGCGCCGATCGCCGCTGAGGTCGGACCGGATGGCCATGTCTGGGTCATCGATTGGTATAACTACATCGTTCAGCACAACCCGACGCCTCAGGGATTCGAAACGGGCAAGGGGAACGCTTACGAAACCCCTTTACGCGATCGGACCCACGGTCGGATCTACAGGGTCGTTTACGATGGCGCTCCGCCGGTCGAGCCAATGGCGCTCGATCCGAACGATCCTGACGGTCTGATTTCGGCCTTGACTCATGGCAACATGTTCTGGCGGCTTCATGCTCAGCGATTACTGGTCGAGCGGGGCAAGACGGATGTTGTGCCGGCGCTCGTCGACTTGACGAAGGATCAACGGGTCGATCCGATCGGCCTGAATCCGGGGGTGATTCATGCCCTCTGGACGCTTGACGGACTGGAGGCAATCGACGGCGAAGCGAAGGTCGCCACTCTCGCGGCACTGAGACATCCCTCGGCCGGTGTTCGGCAAAATGCGGTTCGGGTTCTGCCGATCGACGATGACCAGACGGTGTCGGCAATCGATCAGGCACGTCTGCTGCTCGATGACGACCCTCAGGTGAGGCTCTCAACGCTGCTCGCACTGTCGGAGCGTCCCGAGTCGGAGGCCGCCGCGGGATTGATCGTCGAGGCGATTGCCAGAGGGGCCTTCGACGGCGATCGATGGCTCGGCGATGCGGCCATCGCGGCCGCGGCCGCGCACGCTCGACCGTTTTTGGAACGGTTCGCCACCCAGGAGTTCGATGGAACACCGGGCGAAATGGTTCTGGTCGTCGCGGATCGCGTGGCCGAGCACGAGGCCCGGGGCGCTCCGACCGGGACGATCGGAAGCACAATCGCGAGGCTGGCGGATGCGGATCCCAAGGTTGCGCAGGCCGTGATTGCCGGCCTCAGCCGAGGGTGGCCCGAGGGGCAAACGGCAAGGGTTGGCAAGGATGAGCAGGCATCGATGGTCACGCTGCTCACGAAACTTCCCGCTGAATCGCAGGGGCAGCTTGTTGACCTGGCCAACCGTTGGGGGGCCGAGGGCTTCGAGGCGTACACGGAGGAGATCGCCGCCCGCCTGCTTGCCGAGGTGTCCCATGAGGCCAAAACCGAGGAGGAGCGTCTGGAAACGGCCCGTCAGTTCATCACCTTCCGTCGCACCGATGACGGGGCCGCGAGCGATCTGATCAACCTGATCACGCCGCAGGCGTCGCCGACCTTCGCCGCGGGGCTCATCTCGGCCATCGGACGCAGCGCTGCCTCGGGATCGGGCGCGGTGCTGGTCGAGGCGTATCCGACACTCACCCCGGCGGTTCGTTCAGAAGTCCTTCGCGTTCTGCTGAGCCGGGCCGATTGGAGCGCCTCGCTCATCGACGGGATCGAACAGGGGACGATCCCGGTCGGTCAGCTCGCCCTGGATCAGAAACAGGTTCTCACCAGCCACCCCGATGCGGCGATCGCCGAACGAGCAGCACACCTGCTTGCTCGGGGAGGCGGCTTGCCCAGCCCGGATCGACAGCGGGTGATCGATGAACTCGCCCCGGTTGTTTTGGCCGGAGGGAATCCGACCGCAGGGCGGGCCGTGTTTGAAACCCTCTGCGCCAAATGCCATCAGCATTCGGGCGAGGGGGGGAACGTGGGGCCTGATCTGACTGGAATGGCCGCCCATCCGGCCGAGGAACTGCTCGTCCACATCCTCGACCCCAGCCGAGAGGTTGAGGGGAATTTCGTGCAATACACGGTCGCCACGATCGACGGTCGAATCCTCAATGGATTGCTCGCCGCGGAGACGAGAACCTCGATTGAACTCATCGACACCGAAGGAAAATCTCACACGATTCTTCGGGATGACCTCGACGAGTTCATCGCCTCGGAGAAGTCGGTGATGCCCGAGGGCTTCGAGCAGCAGGCAACGCCCGAACAACTTGCCGACCTGATGGCGTTCTTGACAAGGCCCGGCAAGTATTTGCCCCTCGATCTGAGGAAGGCCGCCACAATTGTCAGTACCCGCGGCATGTTCTTCGACGAGGAATCACGAACCGAACGGTTGGTCTTTGACGACTGGTCGACCAAGACCGTCGAAGGGGTCCCGTTCCAGCTTGTTGATCCCCAGGGTGATCGCGTGCCCAACGCGATTCTTCTTTACGGACCTCAGGGCAGGACCCCTCCCCGAATGCCTCGAGTGGTCGAGCTTCCGGTGAATGCGCCGGCCGAGGTCATTCATCTCCTGGGTGGCGTCGGCGGCTGGTCGTACCCGCTCGGTGAAGAGGGATCGGTTTCGATGATCATCCGCTTGCACTATGCTGACGGCACGACCGAGGACCACCCCTTGCGCAATGGCGTTCATCTGGCCGATTACATTCGTCGTGTCGACGTGCCTGGATCGAGCCTCGCCTTTGAACTGGGTGGCAGGCAAATACGTTACCTCGCAGTTCGTCCCGAGCGGCCCTCGGAGCCGATCGAACGGATCGAACTTCGAAAAGGCCAGGATGCGTCGGCTCCGATCGTCATGGCCGTGACTGTTGAGGTTGGTACGACCCCCTGATCCATTGGCGTGGCACTGACAGCCAGCCGAGGATTGTACGTCGGGCGGCCAACCTGGCTGAACGACGACCGGAGGTGATCCACGAGGCCCGGTCAAGATTGAGGGTGCATTGATGAAAACTCGCAACAGAGGGCTGAGGATGATTGGGTTTGGAATCGGGAGGAGAGCCGTACACATCATTCTGTGCGCGGTCTGTGTGTTGATGACGTGGAGTCATTCTGGCCTGGCCGCGGAAGGACCTCAAGTCCTGGTGTCTTCCTTCGCAGGTGGAACGGGTGGGGCAATCAGCACTTATACACTGAACCCTGAAACTGGAGAACTGACGCGACTTCACCAGAGCGATCCCATTCCCCATCCGTTTTTCTTCGATCTGATACCAGATCACTCGCTCCTGTACACGATTCATGCGGAAACCTTCGGGGGCCAGCAGGATGAGCAGATTGCGGCCTATCGCCGGGAGAAGACCACCGGATCGCTTCAGTTGCTGAACCGACAGCCGACCAGAGGATCCGCCTCGTGCTTCGTGGAAATCGATTCCAGCGCCCAGACGGTTCTGGTTGCCAACTATGCCACCGGCAGCGTGGTTTCCTATCGAATCAACGAAGACGGATCACTCACTCCCCCCGTCTCGTTCGTTCAGCACGTTGGGCGCAGCGTGAACGACGCTCGACAACAGGGACCTCATGCCCACTGTTTCGTCATCAGCCCGAACAATCAATTCGCCTATGCCGCGGATCTCGGCCTCGATCAAATCCTCTGCTACGCGCTTGACGCTTCGAGCGGAGCCTTCAGGCCAAACGCGCAACCCTTCGTGCGAACACCTCCAGGATCGGGTCCTCGTCACCTGACGTTCCATCCAGACGGCTTGAGAATGTACGTGATCAACGAATTGCTCAACTCGGTTACGCATTTCGAGTTTGTGCAAGAGACGGGAATGCTGATTGAACGGGAGACGATCTCAACGCTTCCTGACAATTTCACTGGTGAAAGTTATTGCGCGGACGTGAAGATCACACCAGACGGGGCATTCCTGTACGGGACGAACCGTGGTCATGACAGCATCGCCATGTACCGCGTTGCCAACGACGGATCACTTCGCCTGATCGGTTTCGAACCTAGCCTTGGGAAGGGGCCTCAGAATCTCGCCATCACGGCCGATGGCCGCCTGCTGCTTTGCGCGAACATGCCGGGAAACACGCTGGCGGTCTTCCGGATCGACCAGCAGACCGGCACGCTTACCCCCCTCGGAACACCGTTGACGATCACTTCCCCTTCGTGTCTCCGCATTCTTGAGTAAACACCCCACCAAATTCCCGACCGCAATGCTCGATTCCTTACGGCCAGGGCACACATCCGGCGTTGGGATCATTCGGGGCCGCGTGGTTTTCCATTAGGTCATCACAGATGAGACCATAAGATTGATTATCGGACCCAGCGGCCTCGGCCTGGGAGCGGAGGCCGTCGAGGACCGGCTTGAGGACGGTGAGGGTATCGCGATCACGTTGACTCATGGCAATCCGATCGGGGTTCATGGCGACCTCCAGGCTTGGCCTGAAGATCGTATCGACCGGACATTTCTCTTGGGGTCCGACACATTGCCTCGCTCGGAATTGTAAGGGTGAGCTTGGCATGGTACGATTGGATTGAAGTTCGCGGACTTTCGCTCGGAGCCGCATTGGAACTTATCGTGATCCGATTGTGTCATCACGCTCTGCATGTTCTGTTTGCCGGATTAGTTGTCCTCGGCGGCCTGCCCCGGTACGAGCTGCGCCATGTGCATGCGGATGGCGGCGATCCTCACCGGCATGGTTGGGCTGAGCTTCGCGGCGATGCAGAGGCGCATCGCCATCACGACGGGCATCATCACGAGCACCAGCCATCCGGCCATCATCATGATGACGCAGTCGGGTCCGACAAGGGTCGGTTCGCCCCGTCGTTAAAGGATGCCGACTGGCACACGCATCTGACGTGGTTCGGAGGGCTTGCGGGCGAGCACTCTCGTCCGTCCTGCGACGGTGGCGAGGACGCGGAGGTCGATCGCTTTCCGACCCCTCTGTTCGTCCTTCCCAAGGGACCGTCGGACGCCTCCAGTTGGTCAAAGACCCTGTCCCTCCTCCAATCCCTCCACGGCCCCCCTGCGTGGTCCGCGGCGGAATCCCTTGCGCTCACCTCGCGCCTACTTTGCGCGCAGCCCGATCGCGGCTCGTCCCCTCCCCTGTGCGATCGGGCGCGCCAGGAACGCTCCGGCGTGCAATTGACCTGAGCCGTCGGACACTGGAACCGAGTCGCTCCGGTTGAACCGGCGTGGCGCCTATGCGCGCCACCCTCGCGGAGCCTGTTCCTCGGGCGTCCCCCCACGCCCCCAGCCAATGCGTTCGTTCATTGTCCGACCTCACCCTCGTGTCCCCCACGGAGAATGCGCTCATGCGCGACCTGATGCCCCGTCGTTTCGCTGTGATGCCAACCGTCCGCTTGGCATTCGTGTTCGCATCCCTGTCCGGCCTGGTCGGTTGCGGAGGATCGACTCCCGAGGCGACCGCCCCGCCTACCGGGTCGACGCCCGGGTCCGCCGCCGAGACGGCGACGGACCCGGATGACGTGCCGATCACCGAGGCGGACGTCGCGCGTCCCGAAGATTACCCGGAAGCGCTCACGCGGATCGAGGGCTACCGTGACACGATCCGCGACGAGATCGCAGCCGGTCGGCCGACCAAGGCCCATCGCGCCCTCGATGAACTCGACATCGTCCTGAACTGGCTGCCAGAGATCGCACGGGACAGCGGCGTCCCGAAGGAGCACTGGGAGGCGGTGAACACCACCGCACAGGAAATCCGAGAGTTGTTCAACCAGGTCCACTCGCGGATCGACGCCGGACAGGATCCGGACTACGGCGCTGTCTCCGGGTCCATTGATCAGGCCATCGGATCGCTCCAGGACATTCCCGTCGCACTGAGTCCCGACCAGCCGGAGGCAACCTCGTGAACCGATCACGGAACTTCCGGAGCGGGCAGGTTGCCCGCCTCGCGTGCTGGATGGCCGTCATCGGCAGCCTGACCGCCGCGAGGCCGGGACTCTCCCACGATGGACACGCCCCGCTCCCGTCGAAGGGGGCGACGGTCCAGGGAAATCAACTGCTGCTCTCCGAGCCCGCTCGCCAGGCGATCGGCGTGGCGACGGCCAAGGTCACCCTCGGCGACCTTGCCAGGGTGGTCCGCGCCCAGGCCCAGGTGCAGCTCCCCTGGCGTCAGCAGGCGCTAATCACGACGCTGATCCCCGGCCGGATCGATCGGGTGCTCGCGCGGCCCGGCGATCACGTCGAGCCCGGCCAGACCTTGGCGCTGATCGAGGGGCTGGAACTGGAGACCCTCCAGCGGGAATGGTTGAGGGCGATCGCCGAGCAGAGGCTCGCCGACCGGTTGCTCGCCCAGCGGGAGGAACTCGGGCAGAGCAATGCGATCACCCTGGCCGAGATCCTGGAAGCACGTCGGGACGCCCAGGAGGCCGCCGCCGGGGTCGAGGTCGCCATCCGGAAGCTGTTGGCCCTGGAAATTTCGGAGGAAGACCTCGAAGAGGTCCGGGAGACCGGACAACCGATCCGCTTCCTACCGATCCGGAGTCCGATCCGAGGCGAGATCGTGCACGCCGATGTCCACGCGGGCCGGGTGGTCGCCACGGATGAGCACTTGTTCCATGTGGTCGATCTGTCCGAGGTCGATGTCGCGGGAGAGGTGCTGGAGGCTGACCTGGCGGATGTCCGGGTTGACCAGCCGGCCACGGCCACGTTCACGGCGATGCCAGGCGCGACCTTCTCCGGGCGCATCGAGCATACGCACCTGACGGTCGAGTCTGCCACCCGGGCGTTGACGGTCATCGCCCATGTCGAGAACCCGGAGCATCGGCTCAAGCCCGGCATGTCCGGCCTCCTGGAGATCCGGGTGGGCCTCGCGGAGCAGGCGATCGTCTGCCCCGTCGCGGCGATCGCGGGGTCCGGCGACTCCTCGCACGTCTTCCTCGAACGTGCGGCGGGCCGCTTCGAGCGCCGTGCCGTCACCCTCGGGGCCCGGTCCGGCGATCGGGTCGAGGTGCTCGACGGCCTCTTCCCGGGCGATCGGGTCGTGGTCACGGGGACCGGCCTGCTGACCTCACTCCTCCCCGCGACTTCGGCTGGAAGCGATCGGGCGAATCCGGGGGGCGTCCGCCCGGTGTCGTTGCGTCCGGGCAACCGAGCCAAGGCCGACGATGCGGCATCCGGGTCGAGGGTCGTGGCCCTGGGAGACGTCGAGTTGCCCGTGGGGCGGAGGCACTCTGCCGCCACGCAGGTGGAGGGACGCATCACGCGGATCCTCGTCCACCCGGGCGATCGAGTGGAAAAGGGCCAGGTGCTCGCTGAGGTCGAGAGCCTGCCGCTGCACAACCTGCAACTCGATCTGCTGCGGACCAGGGCCCGGCACCAATGGGCCAGCGAAGCGGCCGAGCGGACCCGGCGCCTCTCCGAGCGTCAGGCCGCCTCGCGTGTTGATCGGTGGCGCGTCGAAACGGACCTGGAGGTAATGGACCAGACGATCGGCGAGATCCGGGCCAAGCTCCTGTCGCTCGGGCTCGGCAAGGAGGTCCTCGCCGAGCTGGAAGCGAGCGGACTCGACCGGCAAGGCCGGGCGGCGTCGCTCGCAATGACGATCCCGATCCGTGCCCCGGCCGACGGCCAGCTCGAACACTTCGACGTCGTCCCCGGCCAGGTTGTCCGCCCCTCCGAACCCGGCCAGTCGCTCCGCCCGGGGCCGCTGTTCGAGATCCAGGATCGGTCAACGCTCTGGGTCTGCGCCCATGTCCGCGAGCGGGACGCCCTGAGGG